>DASQCG010000555.1:0-5419 GCA_035634825.1 Thermomicrobiales bacterium
GCCTTCTTGCGTGCTTCACCGGAGTTGATCCCGGCCACGAGAAGCGGGAGCTCCACGTTCTCGACGGCATTCAGAACCGGCAGCAGGTTGAAGACCTGAAAGACAAACCCCATACGCAGCGCGCGATATGACGTGCGATCCCGGTCGGACATCCGGGCGAGATCTCGACCCTCGAGCCAGATCTGACCCTCGTCGATCGTGTCCAGACCGGACAGGCAGTTGAGAAGTGTCGTCTTGCCGCAGCCCGAGGGGCCCATGATGGCGACCATTTCTCCGCGAGCCACGGAGAAGTCGATGCCGCGCAGGGCCTGGACCGTCACAGAGCCGGTACGGTAGCTCTTTTGGATGCCGACCGCGTGAATGATTGGTTCAGCTGCCGGCAAAGTCGCGATGAGTCCGTTTGGTCGGGCTAGTTCGAGCAGCATGACGTTCAACTCCCTGTCTCGCATGCGGAACGGGACCACAGGAGTGCGGTTGAAGTCCCGCCACCCTATCAATACCCAAATTGGCGTCCAAAACGCGCCCAGTCAGGGGCCTCGGGGTGTCAGTTTCGCAACAGCTGCGGGGTGGTTGGCTGAGGATGGGGAGACTGAATACCCAGGGCACGAGGACCGGAAACCGAGCCTGTCTGGTCAGCCGATGCTCTCGATGGAAGTGGTAGTTGGGACAGGATCAGCGCGGCGCTCCTCGGCTGGCGCGGGCTCAGTCGGGCCGGGAAGTAATCCCTCCAGCGCTTCGCTCGACGTGAGGCCCGACAGCCGACGCGACACGTACTTCAGCACCGTGCGCGCCACAGCGGCGACAGGCAGCGCAATCAGCATGCCGAACGCTCCGCCGAACGCGGCGCCAATCGCGAGAAGAACCAGCGTAGTCGAAGGCGTGAAGTCGGTCGAGTCGCCCTCGATTTTCGGCGTTATCAGCCAGCCTTCCAGCAGTTGAATGCCGCCGAACAAGACAACCGCCGGTATTGCCTTTTCGGGTTGCGTTATCAGTACGACCGGGAACGAGATGAAGAAGGCAATCCACGGTCCGGCGATCGGTACGATCTCTCCTACGAATGCGACGACCCCGAGCGGCAGGGCCAGATCGACACCAATCAGCCAGTACCCGGTACCGGTGATGAGACCGACGAGTATCGCTTCGATGATCACACCTCGGGTGTAGCTGCCCAGGATGTAATCGGAGAGGCGATAAACCGCGACTGCGTCGTCACCCCAGGATTCGGGCAGCTGATGACGGATTCGGTCCGCCAGACGAGGCTGATCGATCATGAAATAGATCATGAAGAGCGGGATCGTGAAGATCGTGACGATCGCTGACAATACACCGCCGCCAACGTTGAAGAAGAAGTCGACGATCTGCTGGGCGCCGTTGATGACTGCCCGGCCGACTTCCTCGATGTGCTGATTGATCCAGGTGCGCGCTTCTTCCGGGATATTGGCAACGTACCAGTCGCCGAACGTCTGGTACTTGGCCTGCAATTCGGCCCAATACACGGGCAACGCTCCGAGCAGGTCGGAGGTTTGGTCGAGCATCGGGCGAAGCAGCACCGATAGCAAGATGCCGATGCCGGTGAGCGCCAGCAGGAACGTCAGGAGAACCGCCAGGATGTGTCGGGCGCCGGCCAGTCGATCGGTGTGTGGGAGGCGATCCTCGATTCTGTTGGCGATTGGAACGAGCAGGTAGGCGATCAGCCCGCCAAGGACGTACGGCCCCAGCTCACCAGCGGCCGCAAAGAGGATTGCGGCCGCACCCAGCAATACAGCGACCGTAAAGTAGTGCCGTGGCTGCATCCGACTTCGCGCGGAAGCCACCTCCCGGAGGGTTCCATTCCTGTCGGTCATTGGCACCGCTTCCTGGCCGACCAGCGCTTCCGCTGATTGGCCGCACAATCTCGCCGCCTCCTGGATGTGGCCGGTTGCGTCGCAATCCTGGTTGCGCGGGAGCAGGCGCCGGTGTTGTCAGATGCCCAGGAGCTTGGCCTTTGCCGCTGTGAACTCAGCATCGGTGAGCGCACCGGCCTCCTTGAGCTGGGTGAGCTGCTGGAGCTGCGCCATCATGTCTGAGCCGCCGGCCGGGGTCGCCGCGGCCTGCACTTGCTGGGCCTGCATCGTGTTCATTTGCGCCTGCATGTCTTGTAGCTGCGCCTGGGAATCGTAGGCGGCCTGCTGAGCATACTGCTCGTTCGTTTGAGCGGCTTGCTTGTTCACTTGATGGTCAGTGACCCGGTTGGAGACGGCGGTTGCCGTTCCCGCTACGACTGCGGTAGTGGCAACGGTTCCGAGGATTCCCCGGCGACCCCGCGCCATCGGTCGTCGCATCATGGTTCGCTCCTTTCGAATGACTACGAGTTTGCGTCGATCTCGGCCATCATCTCGTCGATGACCGCACGCGGGATGCGTTCGTTGAAAACGACTTCGCCATCGGCATTACGCATCGCTTCGGTAAAGCGCGATGCCCAGGTGTTCTCGAACACCATGACCGCTGCGGATGAATTTGGTTCGAGCAATGCAGATATGCGCTGGCCGTCGTCTTCGCTCATCAGCCCTTCCATGTCGGATGTGACAAGGTCGAACGCGGCGTACGTGTCGTCGTCGAGCTCGCTGATCTCAGTGACCTCGACAAGCCCGTCGGCGTCCTTGCGCACGAAGAGGATGTCGATCAGGCGAATGGTGTCGCTCTCGACGAGGTCGGCGAGCGCCGGGGCAATCTCTCCGGTAAAGCGATTACCGGGGAACTTGACGGCGAGCATTTCGATCGGTCCGGTTGGCATGACATGCCTCCTGTTGAGCCTGGCGGAGCGAATGCCGAGTGATCGAGCGTGCGTTCCCGGATCGCGCTCGGATCACGTGACGCGGTAGTGATTCTGCTGTTCGATATCGAACGCGGATCCAGGCTTTGCCGGCAGGATCGCTCCAACCAACCACAGCACCGGGAAGAAGATGCCGATGATGCCCAACCAGGTCCGGCCCTTCTGAAATGTCAGCGCACAGACCGTGAACAGGCAGGCGATATAGATCGTGACCAGGACTACCCCAAGGATCCACTCAATACCAGACATGGCAGGTTCCTTTCCGCGACACGACGGGGCGGAGTTCGGGAACATGATGCCGGAGCGAAGCGAGAATGCCATGGCGCGAGCGGATGCAAAAAGGACGCAAGCGCACCGGGCACGAGCCTAGCCAAACCAATGGAGCGCGCTGCGGCCCAGCAAGAGAAGGCCAAAGAATGCCAGGGAACCGGCCACGATCTTCGCGTTGTGTACCGTGAGCCAGTCTTTCCAGCGGGTCAGTGTGGCTGGGGCGGTTTCGCCGGCGCGGAAATACCAGACCACAGGGATCCCGATACCGAGGCTCCCGACTATGACAAAGATGAGCAACAACACGACTTCCTGCACGACTGAGATTTTCGCCTGGGAGATGAGGACGACCGCCGAGATGATCAGGCCCAGATTCTTGAAGCTCACCACCGAGAGGGCCAATCCAAGCCCGCCGGCCAGGATTGGCGGCAGAGATACCACTGAGTGCAGCCAGCGCGGGAGTTCAGGCTCCTCGCCGGGCAGTGGCCGGTTGGTCCATACCCAGGTGGCCATTCCAAGGATCATGAGCCCGAGCGACGCAATGAGTACCGTCGCAGTGGTCGACGGCTTGGAAGGGCGGCCAAAATCAACCGGGTCGGTCAGCAGAAGACCAATCCCGGTCACGGCGGTCAGTCCGCTCATATACCCGATCAGAAAGAGCGGACCGGCACGGCGAGCGCGATCAGAAAGCAGAACCAGGATGATGGCGGTGATGCGCATCGGGTCGATCGCGACGGCGAGGCCCAACGCGATGGTGGAGACGATCGCTTCACCCATTCGTCGTACCTCTATTCGGCGTCGGAATTGGGCCGGGACAGAATCCACCGACCCGCGCTGGGCGTGCGCGGGTCGGTGGCATAGGGAGAGGGGAATTAACCGATTAGGAGGTCGGGCTTGCCTCTGGCGAGGCCGTCGGCGTGCCTGGCATGACATCGTCCATCAACGGTGTCAAGGTCAGTGGTTTGTCTTGACTGCCGGGCTGGCCCATCAGGACGAACTCGTAGACTTTGCCCGCTTCGAGTGTGACGCCGGGGACGGTCGCGAGAACGGTGGTCGTCCCGGATTGGCGGACCTCGAGGTCATAGGTTCCGGCAGGAACATCGACTTCGGCGGATCGCCGACTGTACTCGAGTCCCTTCACCATCTTGTCAGTGCCCGAGACCGCGACATCGACGGCCGGCGTATCAACGCTGGCATGCACGATCTGGGCGCGGGCCATGCCTGCGGCCAACGGTGCGCGCGTGATCTCAGACGACATGGTGAGAACGTCGGTGATGACGAAGTTGTAGTCATTCCCGGCTGTGATGGGATAGGCCGAGTCCATGATCACCCAGTTGAAGCCGGCACGGTCTTCCGTGATGGTCACGCGGGCGATACCCGGGTCGACGTCGATCCATTTGCTGGTCGTGCCGTACTCGAACTCGTCGAGCACCCCATTGTTGTTGATGTGGATTTCGACCTTGCCGATGCCAGGCGCCGCGTGCAGGAACTGCGCGCGCGTGTGGATCTCCTGCGAATGTGCCGGAGCGCCGTTGAAGGTCATGACGCCCGCCAGCAATGCCAGCGAGAGAATGGCCGCCAAGCCCGCCCGAATTGACTTGTTGAATCGATGATTCACAGTCCGCATCTCGTGCTCTCCTTGTTGCGATGAACAGCCGGTCGCGATCAGTCTCGCGACTATGTGAGACAACTCCCGTGCGGTGTGCCGGTCGCGAAGGGAGTCCCGGGCTCATTCGGGGAGCCGGGCAATCAGGTGCCTGGCACTTGCGAAATCCCTGCCCCGATATCGTCAGGGGTACCGACTCAGCTCATTGATCACGAATGTCATGCGCGTGCGCGCTCGGATGGAGCGGGTGACGCAGTCGGGAATCAGGCCGCGGCTGCGGCAGCGCGCAGCTTGGCCTCGTCTTCCTCAGACAGGTTGCTCTGAATGAGCTCGCCGCCGAAGTGCTGTGCCTTCATTTCTTCCACGACGCGATCGGTCGTCGCTTCACCGATGAGGAGGACCAGCGCTGCTTTGCCGGGGGTCACCTTCGCGCCCATCGCCTTGGCGAAGTCATCGTCGATCCCGTAGTCGCTCAATTTGCCGGCGAGCGCTCCGGTGGCTGCACCAATCGCCATGCCCGCGATGGGAACGAGGAAAATCAGGCCGAAGAGGCCGCCCCAGAGCGCGCCACCGGCTGCTCCGGCGCCGGTCAGGCCGACTGCCTGATCGAGCTTGATCTTGTCGCCTTCATGGGTGGCGACTACGGCGTCCTGGATGCTGATGAGCTGCTGACTCTGGAGCTCGGCCAACTTGGCGCGCGCCGCCTCGGCGGTCGCCTTGTCCTTGTAGGCGAT
>DASQCG010000556.1:0-5489 GCA_035634825.1 Thermomicrobiales bacterium
GCGATCATTCGCTGGGAGGCAGTGCAGGGATGAGCGACGGCGAGACCTATCTGTGCCGATGTGAGTGCATCTCGATTGAGCAAGTGGACGCGGCGATCGCCGAAGGTAACCTGACGATCAACGACATCAAGCGCCGCACGCGCGCCGGTATGGGCATTTGCCAGGGCATCTTCTGCCTCGGCCAAATGGCACAGCGGCTGGTTGCTGCTGGCGTAGAGCCTGAATCGATCGAGCCGATGACATCGCGGCCGCCGACCCGGCTAGTACCAGTTGGACTCGCGGCAGCCCACGCTCCCGAGCAGGACGAGTGAGTCAAGAGCACGATTGGATGCGGCCGGCGCTCGAGGCGCTCTTTGACACGGTCAGTCTCGAGGATGCTCGCGCGGCAGTCCTCAGTGATGAGCGCCGGTCCGCGCTTCGGGCGTCTCTGAACGAGGCGCTCGGCGACGGCCAGATTCCCGACGGCCAGTACGCGGATAACCTGTTT
This sequence comes from Thermomicrobiales bacterium, assembly GCA_035634825.1. Lineage (GTDB taxonomy): Bacteria > Chloroflexota > Chloroflexia > Thermomicrobiales > UBA6265 > DASQCG01. Next base: position 488 of record DASQCG010000556.1, read on the forward strand.
CAGGGCCTATTGGCGCTGCGAATGAAGTTCGAGCGAGCCGAGGCGATGCGTAAACTCGATCTGAACCTCTCGATGCGGTCACAGCGAGGCAGCAACAAATGACCCCGATGTCAGCGCGGCAGACGGCGATCAATACGGCCGTCATCCTGCTGGTGGTGTTCGTGGCCTGGCTTCTGGTGCAGGTGCGATCGACGATTGTGCTGCTCGTGATTGGGATCCTGTTCGCGGCGGCCATCGAACCGCTCGTGAATCGCCTTCGCCGGCGTGGGTTCAAGCGCGGGCAGGCAATCCTGACGATTTACGCGACGCTCCTGGCGACAGTCGCGCTCGCGCTCGTGCTGGCTGTCCCGACCATCGCGCGACAGTCGACCTCGCTGATCGACAACATCCCGGACATCCTGCAGTCGTCCCGCGAGCGCGCGAACGATATCAACAACGATGGAATCCGCAACGCCGTGCTTCGCGGGATCAATGAGGCGGATGATTTCTACACCGACACCAAGACCAACCCGGACACGGGCCTGGCCAGCGACGCGGCGATCGCCCTGGTAACGACGGTCGGCGGGGCCCTGGCATCGATCGTGACGGTGCTGGTGGTCGCGTTCTACTGGCTGACCGAGAAGTCAACCATCAAGCAGGTCACGCTCCGCAAGGTTTCGCCAAAGGAGCGGGACCGGGCCTTTACGATCTGGGAGGAGATCGAGCGGCGGATCGGCGGCTGGGCGCGTGGACAGATGAGCCTCTGTCTGATCATCGGGGTGATCTCGACGATCGGGTACTTCGCGCTCGGGCTGAATTACTGGTTCGCGCTGGGCATATGGGCGGGTATCACCGAGTTGATCCCGTTCATCGGGCCGATCCTGGGCGGTGCGGCGGCGTTCGCGGTGGCCCTGACCGATTCCTGGCAGAAGGCGCTCGTCGTTGTCGCTTTCGTCGTCGTGCTGCAGCAGTTCGAGAGCGCGGTGCTTGTGCCGCGGGTGATGCGCAGCTCCGTCGGCATGTCACCACTCACTGTTCTGCTGGCGGTGCTGGTCGGATCGACGCTGGGCGGACCGCTCGGCGCCGTGCTGGCGATTCCAGTCGGCGCCGCGGTCCAGGCGATCGTGCAGGAGTTCGTTCGGGATCAGGTCGAGCAATCCCAGGAGGAAGAGCAACCCATCCTGGTCGGATCGGACTAGCTGTCCTTCGCGTTCGCAATCTCGCGCAGGATCTCGTCCGCCGGCGGCGCCCCGGCTGCGCGGAAGATCACCTTGCCGTTCTTGCCGACGACGACCACAGTGCGCGAGATGCGGTCCTGGTCCTCTTTCAGTGCGTCGTAGGCGCGGGAAACGTTGAAGTTGCGGTCGACCAGCAGATCGAACGGGATGTCGAGCTGGTCGAGGAAGACCTGGTGGCTCTCCGCCTCGGCCTCATTGACGCCGAACGGCTCGGTATCCAGGGCACGGAACTCGTCCATGACCTGTCCGGCCTCGGTGAGCTGGGCCAGGCAGCCGCTGGTGCAATCCTGCGGATAGAAGAAGAGGACAGCCCGCTTCTTGCCGCGCAGATCGCTCAGCTTTAGCCCGGGCCCTGTCGTGCCGGTCATTTCGAAGTCGGGCGCGGCGTCCCCGACATTGGCTGCCTTCGCCTTCTTCAGCTTGCTCCACATGGCCATCGGCGGCCTCCTTCAGCGTTGATCCAGATTCGTTCCCGGGATTGTACGCCTCGCCGAAGCGACGCTATGGGACGGCGAGCATCCGATCGAGCGCGACCAGGGCATCGCGGCGGGTGTCCTCGTCGACCGTGACCTGGTTGACGACTTCGCCCTCGACGAGGTGCTCGAGCACCCAGAGGATGTAGGCCGGGTGGATCCTGTACATCGTCGAGCACGGGCAGATGACCGGGTCGAGGCAGAAGATCGTCTTGTCCGGCATCTCTTTTTGGAGCCGGTTGACGAGATTGATCTCGGTGCCGACGCCCCAGACAGTTCCCGATGGAGCCGCCGTGATGACGTCGATGATTCGTTCCGTCGAGCCGTTGTAGTCGGCTGCCTGCACGACCTCCATCCGGCATTCAGGGTGGACGATGATGTTGACGTCCGGGAATGCCTCGCGAGCCTGCTCGATCTGCTCGACTGAAAAGCGGGCGTGGACCGAGCAATACCCCTTCCAGAGAATGACCTTCGCGGCCTGGAGCGCCTCAGGCGTGTTACCACCCATCGGCAGGAACGGATCCCAGACGACCATCTCATCCGTTGGGATCCCCTTGGCGACGCCGGAGTTGCGACCGAGGTGCTCGTCCGGAAAGAAGAGGATCTTTTCGCCACGCGCGAAGGCCCAGTCGTAGACCCGGCTCGCGTTCGATGAGGTGCAGACGATGCCACCATTGCGGCCGCAGAAGGCCTTGATCGCCGCGGCGGAGTTCATATAGGTGACTGGCACGACCCCGGTGACGCCGAGGAATTCGAGGGTATCCCAGCAGGCCTGGACATCGCTGAGTTTGGCCATATCGGCCATCGAGCAACCGGCCTCGAGGTTCGGCAAGATCACCTTCTGACCCGGCTCTGAGAGAATATCGGCGCTCTCGGCCATGAAGTGGACACCGCAGAAAAGGGTGTACTGCGCGGTTCGGACAGTGGCCGCTTGCTGGGAGAGCTTGAATGAGTCGCCACGGAAATCGGCGAACTGGATGACTTCATCACGCTGGTAGTGATGACCAAGGATGACGAGGCGATCGCCAAGCTCGCGGCGCAGCGCCCAGATTTTGGCGTCGCGCTCATCGGCCGGCATCTTGAAGTATTCGCGTGAGATCTTCTGCTGGCGCAGGGGCGAAGCGCCGTATTTGCGGAGGGTCGGATAGGTACCGACCGTCTCTTCAGGAACGCAATTGGCGGGATTGAGCTGAGGCTCGATGAACCACGATGACAGCGATTCTCCGAAAGCGAGCGGCGCGGCGGTCGGCCGCTCGATCGTAGCCGTTGACCGGGACTCGGTCATGCACGTTCTCCTCGCCCCACAGCCGGCGGGGCCCGGGCCTGAATGCGGTGCCCGGCGTCGCTTCGGGCGGCAATCAGCCTTTCTGATCCGGTCCTGAAGCATCAGCATCATATCGAGATATCTAGTAATTGTCAATATGACATTAAGTCCCGAACGACGCACGCACCGCCGTGAATCAATCCTTTGCAAAGGGTCACGTATTATTCCGGTCAGTGCATGCGAAAGGTGGAACCACGGTGCTGATGACAGAGCAAAAGGTATTAACCCGCGACCGCATTCCAGAGGCGGAGACGTGGGATCTGGACGGGATGTTTGCGGGTGTCGACTCGCTGCGAGAAGCCATTGACTCAGTCGACGGCTTGATCGGAGGCGTCATGGCCTTCCGGGGCCGCCTCGGGGAGTCCGCGGCCGTCCTGCGCGAGGCGCTGGATGCGGCCTACAAGTCGAGACTGATTCTCGAGAGAATCGCGGTCTACACGCGGCTCTCGTACGACGAGGACACGACCAACGCGCAGAATCAGGCACTGCTCGACGAGGCGAGCGCCATCGGTATTCGCGCCGGGCAGCAGTTGGCCTGGTTCGATCCAGAACTGCTTGCCATCCCTGAAGAGACACTGGACACCTACCTGGCCGATGAGGCGCTTGCCCCGTATCGCCACGTTGTCGACGACGTGGTCAGAAACCGCGAGCACACCCGCACGCCGGAGATCGAAGAGCTGCTGGCAGCGTCGGGCGACCTGGCTCGCACGGCCCGCGACTCATTCGGTGCATTGGACAATGCGGACCTTACGTATGGGCAGGTACGGGACGAGGACGGCAACCCGGTCGAGCTGACCAAGGGGCGTTATCTCCTCTTGCAGGAGTCGCGGAACCGGGAGGTACGCAAGGAGGCATTCGATGTCTTCATGGCCGCCTACGAACGGCACAAGCACGTCCTGTCGTCGCTGCACGCTGGCTCCGTGCGGAAGGATGCCTTCTACGCCAAATCGCGCTCGTTCCCCTCAGCCCGAGCGATGGCGCTCAATGCCAACGCTATCGACGAGCAGGTCTACGACACGTTGATCGACGTGACCCGATCCCACCTCGGTATCGCAGGTCGCTACCTGGAGCTGCGACGGAAGCTGCTGGGCGTCGATCAGCTCGAGCTTTACGACACCTGGGTGCCGCTCTCGACCCTTCCGGTCGTCCACTACTCGTGGCAAGAGGCAATTGAGGTTGTCTGCAACGGTTTGGCCGCGCTCGGCGACGAGTACGTCTCGATCATGCGTGAGGGTCTGACCACCGGTCGCTGGGTCGATGTTCACGAGACAAAGGGTAAGCGGTCCGGCGCGTATTCCTGGGGCGCTTACGGGTCGCACCCGGTCATCCTGATGAACTGGAACGGGACGCTCTCGGACGTCTTCACGCTCGCGCACGAGGCCGGCCACGCTATGCATACCTACCTGGCGGACCGGGCGCAGACGTACCAGGATGCGCAATACCCGATCTTCCTGGCCGAGATCGCCTCGACCCTGAACGAGGTCCTGCTGACCTGGCACCTGCTGAGCAAGATCCCGGCTGAGAAGGCGATGGAGCGGTTCGCGATCCTGAACCGGTTCGCCGATCAGATTATGGGCACGCACATCAGGCAGACCATGTTCGCTGAGTTCGAGCGAGAGACGCACCGGATCGTCGAGGCCCAGCAGCCCTTAACGCTCCAGCAACTCAACGCGCTCTACGGCGATCTCTACCGGACCTACTCGCCGGGCATGAACCTTGACGAGCGCGGCGAGATCAGCTGGTCCCGCGTGCCCCACTTCTACATGAGCTTCTACGTTTACCAGTACGCGACCGGTATCTCGGCCGGCATCTCGCTGGCGAAGCAGGTGCGGGACGAAGGAACGGCGGCGGTCGAGCGAGTCATGCAGCTCTTCGCGAGCGGCGGCAAGGACTACCCGTTACCGCTCCTGAAGGCAGCCGGCGTCGATTTGACCACGCCGGACCCGATCGAGGCATGCATGGCCGTCTTCAATGAGACGGTGTCAGAG
>DASQCG010000557.1:0-2334 GCA_035634825.1 Thermomicrobiales bacterium
GGCAGGCGAGCATCCTCAGGCGGCGGAGAACGTCGGCATCAACGTTGGTCTCTATCGCTACGCCTGCGTGGTGATGAGTGGTGTGCTCGCCGGCATGGGTGGCATCTACCTGTCGCTCGGCGAGCTTTCCGGATTCAGCCGGGAGATGACGCAAGGCAAGGGGTTCATAGCGCTTGCCGCTGTGATTTTTGGTAACTGGAATCCCGTCGGCGCGCTCGGCGCATGCCTGCTGTTTGCGGCGGCCCAAGCTCTTCCAATCCAGGCGCAGGCAAAACAGGTCGATATCAATACCGATCTGCTGCTTGCGCTGCCGTACTTGTTGACACTTGTTGCCATCGCCGGGTTCGTGCGGAAATCACGCCCGCCTGAAGGGCTCGGCAAGCACGCGACGAATCGATAGCTGATTAGGGGTAGGGAGCACGTACATTGGTTGACATGCTGAATGAGACGCCGGTCCAGATCGTGAACCGGCACGTGGAGGCGATGTCCCGCCGGGATATCGAGGCCTTTATTGCCGATTGCTCGGGTACGATCCGCCTGCTCAGCTCGGACGGAGCGACCCAGCTCGACGGCAAATGGGCCGTGCGCGAGACCTATTCGGGCGTCTTCGATTCGAACCCGGATCTCAAGGTCGAGCTGATCGACCGCATCAGCGTCGGCGATTGGGTATTTGACGAGCATTTGACGACTGGCTTTGCCGACGGCCGGCAAGTCCACGCCGTCCGCGTCTATCGCATCGAGGCCGGTCGCATCGAATCCATCCAGGTCTTCACGTAGCGATAAGCGCAGGTGATGAGGGCGCCACGTCGATACGTTGGCGCCATCGAGCGGAGGCTGAAACCGAATTTCGGATCGGTCGTACAATGCCGAGCAGTGCGGCAATAGTGATTGCATTGGGTTGAACTGGCGGAGGGTGGAATCAGCATGGCGCTGGTAGCAGGACGGGCGCACGGGGATCTGGTTCCCGTCGCCAAGGGGAGCGATCAGCTCGTCTGGTACTTCTTCCGGGTTACCGGCGTCCTCCTGGTCGGACTCGTCTTCAGCCACCTCTTCATCACGCACTACCTGCACGCGCCATCCCAGACCACCTTCGACTTCGTCTCGAAGCGATACGCCAACCCGCTCTGGCGCGCGGCCGACTGGGCTCTGCTCCTGACCGCGCTCTGGCACGGCATCCTCGGCGCACGGATCTCGGTCAACGACTACATCAAGCCACACGGCTGGCGAACCTTCGTGAACGCCGTGCTCTGGGTGCTCGGCTTCTTTTTCACGATCATCGGCACGGTCACGATCCTGACCTTCGACGAGGCGGCTGCGCGCAACAACACGGGTCCGCTGGCTGGCTCGTTCTGGATCGGCGACATCCTTGGCTACTCGCTCTATGTGCTGGCGGCGATCACCTACGTCGCGATCATCCTGTTCGTGATCTACGTCGTCCGGCAGCTCAGCCAAGGCAACCTGCTCTTCTACCGTGGCGACCCCGGCCAGTACGCCTGGATCCTGCATCGACTGACCGGCCTCGGCATCATCGGCTTCCTGCTGGTCCACATTCTCGACATTCTGCTGATCGGACTCGGCCGGGACGTCTACGACCACACCGTCGAGTTCTACGGTCGCCTGTTCATCGTCCCGATGGAGATCGCGCTGGTCGGCGCGGTGCTCTACCATGGTCTGAACGGCCTGCGGGTAACGATCCTCAATTTCTGGGACATCGGCGTCGAGAAGGAGCGCCCGCTCTTCTACGCCGCCATCGTCGGAGCCGTATTACTGACGCTCCCCAGCCTCGTCGTCATCCTCCAGCACGAGCTCTAGGTAGCCTCGGGCAAATCAGGGCCTCTTCGAGCGATCGACTGATGGAGCATCCACCGGTGATGGCGCCGGGAGAGAAGCGCGGGGGAGCTGCCAGCCGCGCCGGATCGAGATGACGCGGAGTCCGATGCAAAGCGCCGCGCCGGCAAGCGCAGTCGGAGTTGGCGGAAGCCCGAGCCCGTGCCCGATGACGACAACGGCCGCTCCGGCAAGAGCGGCGACGGCATAGAGGTTCTCGCGCAAGACAGAGGGGATCTCCGCAACGAGCACGTCGCGCAGCACGCCTCCGCCTATGCCCGTGAGCATGCCAAGCAGCATGGCAGGAATCGGGTCCAGGTGATATTCGAGCGCCTTCGTCGCGCCTGACACCGCGAAGAGTCCCAGCCCACCGGCATCGAGGATCAGCACCGGGCTGCTCAGCCGGTTGATAAGCGGGGCACACCCAAAGGTGAACAGGCCGGCGACAAGCGAAACCCCGAGATACCGCCAGTCATCGATCGCTGCCGGTGGCGTCGCTCCGATGAT
>DASQCG010000558.1:0-4054 GCA_035634825.1 Thermomicrobiales bacterium
AGACCATCGTGTTTACCAGACCGATCCGGTTCGCCAAGCGGGGCGCGGCCAGCATCGAAAATGCCGCCAGCAGGCTCGCGACGGAAAAGAGTAGCCCGGCCGACGCTGCCGACATGCCCCACCGCTCATGCAGCCAGAGGATCAACATCGTCTGGATGACGAAGCCACCGCCCAGCGAGTCCAGGCTGAACACCGCTGCCATTTTCAGGACGACGCTCCTGGACCGGTGCAGGCCATGGCGCGGCGCGGCGTCGACCGTGGCGATCGGATCAGCCGGCAGCGTGCGGTAACGGGAATACAGGAACAGGCCGATCCCGAGGTAAACCATGAATCCGGCCTGCCCGGCGCGAACGGGATCGAGCGCCTGGGACGCCACCAGCGCCGCGATCGCGCCGGCGGTCAGCGAGCCGAGTGCGGCCGCGAGGTTTGCGGCGAGGCTGAACCGGGCGAAAACGGTCGTCCGCTCGGCCGCGGGGATAACGTGCGCGATCTCCGCTTGCTCCAACGGCAGAAAGACGCTGACATCTCCGGACGAGGGGTTGAGTGTTCCGACGAAGGCGATCGGCAACAAGACCCAGAACGACTGCACCGCCAGAAAGGCGAGGCCGGTCAAGCCCATTACGATGGCCGATATCAGCAGCAGCGAGTGACGGGACCAGCGATGCGCAACCAGCCCGAGCGAGAGCGTCGCCGCGGCCGAGCCGATGAGTGTCATCGTCGTGATCAGACCGACCTGCCGCGCTCCGAATCCCAGATCCACCAGATAACCGGCCAGCAAGACGCTGACCAGCCCATCGGCGAAACCGCGCAGGGCTCGCGTCTCCACGAGCAATTGCGCAACCGGGTCAGATGTCCCGGCGAGACGCGCCCATGCCGGAGGTGCGAGGGCCATGGTCACGGCGCGTCAAGCTCGATTCCATGCTTGTCAGCGTAGTAGTCGATCAGTTTGCGGGCGATGCTGAGTCGCGGCGGGATCGGCGGCAGGTCATGCGGGGCGAAGAATTTGGCGTCGGCGATTTCGTCCGGTTTGATGCAGATCTCGCCCGCTTTGTATTGTGCGGTGTATCCGACCATAAGCGAGTGCGGGAAGGGCCAGGGCTGGCTGCCGAAGTACTGGACGCCGTCCACTTCGATGCCGACCTCTTCCTGGATCTCCCGGTGCACGGCCTCTTCCAGCGACTCGCCGGCCTCGACAAAGCCGGCGATGAGGGCGTACATGCCGGAGCTCTGGCGAATGCCTCGGGCCAGGAGAACATCGTCGCCGCGCTCGACAAGGACGATGATCACCGGGGATACACGCGGATAGGCGACCAGTCCACAGTTAGGGCAGCGCTTGGCCCGCTCTGTTTCGAGGTAATGGCTTTTGCGTCCGCACTGACCGCAGAACTGGTGGCTCCGGTCCCAATCGACGATCATGGCCGCGCGACCTGCTATCAACCACGCGCCTTCATCGAGCGTGCCGAATGTTCCGCGCAGCTGCTCGAAGGCGAACGGCAACGGGTCCGGCGCCGATTCGTCGACTTCAACCGCAAAGGCCGGCCGGCCGTCAAGCTCGCCCATGTAGTTCGATCGCAGGATCAGGTGACTGATATCGGCCAGCTCGTCGAAGATCGGGAGATAGTCGCCGATGACCGATGGCCCAACGAGCAGGTCACCCTTGCGAAATACGAAGCAGACGGCTCCGCCGCCCAGGACGGCGTTCGGATCGACACCGGGCTCGAACTGACGGTATGCCACGCAGTGTGCTCCCTTCTGCACGGCATTGTATGTGGCGCGCGGGGCCTTTACTCCTCGGGGATAGAAAGCACGCGACGAAGCAACATCGTCTCGGTAATCAGCATCCCGAGCATCACCAGCGATGAGGCGACGCACCACTGGCAGACCGCGTTGATCACGAACAGTTCGAGGTACGTCAGGTAGATATAGAAGCCGATCGAGGCGACCACCATCACGAACATGACCATCGTGATCGTGTCGGCCCGCTCCGGCTGGATCACGCGGGCGACCGCGAGTCCGAGGAGAACGACGAAGCAGAGCAGGCCAAGCAAGGCAACCGGGATCCCGAGGATCTCTGCGTATTGACTCGTCTGGACCGTCTCGCAGTCGCTGACGCCGGAGCAAACCAGCAGCGATTCGCGGAAATGGACAAGGGTCAGATACCCGGCAATCGCGGTCCCAACCAGGGCAAGCATCGCCGACCAGTACTCAGGTCGGCGATGCCATGCCAGTGGCGGATTACTTGCCGGCAAGCTGGTCATCGATGAGCTTCGTGAGGCCGTTGTAATCCGCGCCGCTGATCTTCTGATCGCCGACGATGAAGCTCGGGGTGCTGTTGATGCCGCTCGATGTGCCCTCCGAGACGGACGCCAGGATCGTTTGCGTGTGCGAACCGCCTTCGAGGCAGGTGCCGAAGGTCGCCTGGTCCATGGCCGGGATCAGGGCGGCGATCTTCTTCAGTCGGTCAACCGTGAACGAGCCCTTGAACTCGCCCACCGAGTTCACGTAGAGCAGGTCGTGCATCTGCCAGAAATAACCCTGGTCCTGCGCGCAGACGGCCGCTTCAGAGGCGTGGAATGACTCGCCGGACTGATCGATCGAGCCGTCCGAGTTGCGGCCGATGATCGGATACTGGCGGAACTCCAGCCGTACCTTGCCGCCCTGGATGTAGTCCTGGATCAGCTTTGGATAGTCCTCGATCGCGAACTTCTTGCAGAACGGGCACTGGTAATCGCCGTACTCGACGACCAGGACCGGCGCGTTCGGGTCGCCGAGGACGTTGCCGTTCTGCTGGACACCCTCCGGGATCGGCTGGGCGGCCACGACGGTGGCGACATCCGTATTGGACCCGGAGCCGCCGCCCCGGCTTTGGATGGCGATAATCGCGATTACGGCAAAAGCCGCCAGAAGCAGCCCGGTGCCGAGCCACTTCATCATCTCCTTGCGCCGCTGGGCCTGCTGTGCGGCCGCGGTAATCGACTGTCGCTGCGGGGCCGGACCACCGGCTCGCCGGGGTTGGGTTGCAGTCGTCGTAGTGCGGGTAGCCGCCGGCTGACTGGCTCGTTGTCGTTGTCGTTTGCTCTTCGCCATCGCGTGCTGAATCTCCCGGGAATGATGATGACGTCTCGTTGCCGCGTGCTTCAATGTCGGATCGGTCCGGCGGCTCCAATGATCGCGCATGCTATGGGATAGGCGTCGCTCCTTCGGCCGGCGTCGCGGCTGGTGTCGCGTTCAACGAATCAGCATGCTCTTGCTGCAGCTGCCGGATATAGCGAATGGTGCTCCAGATCTCCTCGTCCGAGAGCGAGCTCGAGAAGCCCGGCATGGCCGTGCCCGGCTTGCCGTTGCGAATCCAGTTGAAGAACTCGGCGTCTGCATGATAGAGAGAGTGTCCCTCGAGCAGGTTAGCCGGTGGCGGGACCATGCCCTGCGCCGCCGGGCCATCACCCGCGCCGCCCACGCCGTGGCACGCGATGCAGTTCGCCTGGAACGCATTCTTGCCGACTTCGACCGCCTGGTTCGTCAGCGGCACCGGGTTCGGGGTATCGAGCGGGATGCCGGCCGAGGCGACGTCCGATCGGCCCTGCGTCAGCAACAGCAGACCGGCAGCGATCGCGACCGAGCCCAAACCGTATCCCTCCCGCCGGGTCGATCGATTATCCGCGCGCCAGCCGGCGATCAGGCCAATGACGCCGGCCATCAACGCCAGGAAGCCGATGAGACCAGCGCCGTTGAGCGTCCAGGTCGGAATACTGATCGAGCGCACGCCGGGCTTACGCTCGGCGGCCGTGTGCGCCAACTCGGCGCTCCACTGGAATGCCCCAACCTGGCTGACCGTCAGCGTCATGCCCCAGTCGCCGACGACGCTCATCTCGGCGGAGTGGGCCTCGAAGGTGTTACCGGTGGTTCGCTCCAGGTCGACCGACTTCTGGCCCGCCATGTCGACCGGCGGTGCCAGCAGAATGCTCACCTCGGTCTTGGCCGGCAGCGGGTCGCCACCGATATCGAGCCGGAAGTGGTTTGGACCGGCGGTGCCGGGCGCCATCGAGAGCGTGGC
>DASQCG010000559.1:0-5242 GCA_035634825.1 Thermomicrobiales bacterium
GTCGATTGCACCTTGAGATCGAGTACCCAGCCGCCGACGAGCGGATGCCCGGACGTGGATACGCCCTGCGCGCCGGCGGGGGTGACTCCGCGCATGGTGATGGGGCCGGCCAGGATCGCGACGAGGACGAGGGTCCGAAGCAGGCGGTACATGATTCGCTCCTCTCGATGGTGCGGGGCCGCCTCAGGCCTCGACCTGGCGAATGACACCGAGTCCGGTGACATGCTGGACGACCGTGGGGCTGCCCACGTACTCGATCAGGCCGGTTCCGTCGATCGACGCGTCCAGCGCTTCCGCGACCGCGATGGTGGCGTGGCCGGCGCCGGTGATCCGGACAGTCGCGGTCCTGCTCGCCAATCCTTTGGCCCGATACTCACCGGCGCCGGTGATCACGATCTCCTGCATATCGACCGTGCCGGCGATGGTGAAGGCGCTGCCGCCGGCGCTGGTTACGTGGAGCGCCTTCGCCTGGATCTGGTCGAAGTCGACCTTCGCAGCTCCGGAGATTTCGAGACGCAGATCGTCGGCAGCGATCGATCGACCCTCCACCTGGGCGGCCCCGGCGACAGACAGCGCCTGCAGCGAGGTGACGGTGAGGTCATAGACGAGGGTTGTCGGATCCACACCATGCGGATGGTCCTTCGTGTCGATCGCGATGATGAGGGTGCCGTTCCGCACCTGCGTCGTAATCAGCGGCAGGAGGTTGTCGTCGGTCTGGATCGTCAGCGCCTCCGCCGCGCCCTGGGTGATGCGAAGGATCCCGACACCGCTCAGGTCGACGCCGGTGAACCCGGCTACTGCACGGGACTCAGTCACCACCGTGCCCGAGCCTTTCAGCGCCTCGCCGCTCTCCGACCACGAGCAACCGCTGACCGCAAGTGTGACCGCGAGGCCGACGATGGCTGCGAGAATGAAGCGACGCATCGTTGTGCTCCCCTTATGACCGACCGATTCCGGCGCACACTGACCGGCGCCATTGACGTCATGGCGCGGGCGTGGCCGATACCGGCGCGCGGTCGAAGACGTATTCCTCCGGAGCTGCGCCGTAAACGAGCCGAGGTGCTGGTCCGGTGGTGTCGAAACGGACGGGCAAACCGACAAAGGGCGGATCGGCGACGATGAATGCCGGCCCACCCGGCGGCGAGTCGCGTAACGGCTGTAGCGCGACTCGGAACTCGCCGGCGTCCGCAACCAACGCGCCGCCCACGAACTCGACCGTCACAGGGCCGAGCGCCGGGTTGCGGTACTCGCCGGTCAGGTCGGCAGCAGCCAGGGTGTCGATCGGATCGCCCAGTTGTGCCGAGATCTGCGCGTGGAGCTGCTTCGCGTCCTCGATCGCACCGCTGATTTGCGACTCGACCGCGCTCGGCTGGTCGTAGACGAGTTCGAGCAGCCGCTGGCGGATGCTGGTTGTGACCGCGTTGGCGTCCTGGGCGTTGGTGAGTACGACAACCCCGAGGTCGGCTTCGGGCAGGAAGGCGACATCGCTGGTGAAACCGCGCGTGTTGCCGCCGTGCCGGATGATCCGCAGCCCGTGCCAGTCCTCGATGAACCAACCGAGCCCATAGGAGGTCGTGGCCGAGACCTCGACCTGCGGCGTCCAGGTTTCCTCCAGGTTCTCAGCCGACACCACCCGATACCCGTCTGGACTCGTGCCGTGGCGCAGTTGGGTGATGACGTAGCGCGCCATGTCATTGGCGCTCGACCAGAGACCGGCGGAGGGCTCGATCGGCGTCGTCAGCGCCTCGATAGACAGCGGCATGACCTGGTACGTGCCGTCAAGGGTCAGGCCATGCGGTTGGGCATGGTCGCCGTCAGCCGCGACCGAGGCGAGATCAAAGGTGGTTCGCGGCATCCCGATGGGATCAAGAACGCGTTGCTGCACGGCAGAGCGGTAGCCGACGTCCAACTGGCCGAACTGACCGTCGTCGGCCAGGACCGAGATGTAGCCGCCGGCAGCAACCATCTGGTTGCTGTACTGAAATGCTTCGCCGGGCGCCGTGTAGATGGGGAAGTCGGCGAGGGAAGCGATGACATCTTCGGCCGTGAGCTCATTCGCATTGAAGAATATCTCGGCGTCGCGGCGCGGGACGCCGGTGCAGGCGCAGACGAGGTGTCGCATCGTGACCCTGGGGGTGAGGGCGGGGTCGGCGACCTGGAAACTCGGCAGGATCTGGACGACCGGCTCGTCCCAGCGGAGGCGACCGTCGTCGACGAGGGTTGCCATCAGCATGGTGGTGAACGACTTCGTGGCGGAGCCGATCATCATTTGCGTGTCCGGGGTGACCGGCTGATCTCCGCCCCGCGCGGCGACGCCAAAGCCGCGGGCGTAGATGACCTGGCCGCCGTGGACGACCACGATTGAGGCGCCAGGCACGCCGAAGGCCGCGAGAGTGTCGGTGACGAACGCCTCGAATGCGCGCAGGGTTTCACCGGTGAGTGGCAGTGGCGCGCGGCCGGTGAGGTCGGTCTGCGCCAGGGCGAGGATGCGGAAACCGGTGACGATGACATTAATCTGCGACTGCCGGCGGACGACGGTCTCGAGGTCGCCGCGGAAGATGAGGACGTAGACCTCGTTGCCGATGCGCTGGCCGAGGCCCTGGGCGACGCGGCCGGTGGATTGGCCCAGGTCGTAGGTGAGCACGACCGTCTGGTCGACGCCCGGATCGCTCGGGATCTCGGTGCGTTCGGGCGTGCTCGCGGCCGGGTCGAATGCGGGGTCGACAATCTGCCAGGCGGCAATGATGCCGCCGCCGGCGTCATCGGCCTCGACGACGAGGGCGGCGACGGTGAGGTCACCGTCGGGAGCGCGGAGGATGACGTAGCCATCGTGCTCCTCGACAACCCAGTTCTCGGGGGTGGGCAGCGAAAAGCGGCCGGCCGGATCGAGGTATTGGCTGTCGGCGCCGGCTGGCGGCGTTGCTGTGTCCTGGGCACTGATCGGGGCGACGCTGGCAAGGAGCGGGGCGAGCAGCAGGAGGAGAGCGAGAGTCCGAAGACCGCGGCGACTGGGCATTGTCGACTCCTCATTCTCCTGGTCACACGGTGTCTCGGCCGTCCCCATCAGCGAGACACGCTGGCGGCCACCAAGCCGCTCCTGGCGATGGCGCAGGCATCCGTCCGCACGGTACTGCCGCGGTGGTCAGGAAGTCGTCCCAGGTCTGGCGCCGGTATCGCAAAGGCGCAACAGCCGTGGTGCTCCGGCAACGCTGTGACCATCGGTGACGTCACGGCGGTTGCGGCGACCGTGCGGCGACACCGGGTTGGTAAGATGCCGGGGCGCGGATGTGCGCGAATTCCTGGCACGAGGAGGTGCGGCTTGACTTCCCATCAGTTCATTGCAGCGAGTGGGCTCACCACGAAGCAGATTGATCGGCGGCGGTTGTTGCAGGGCGCGGCGGCGCTGGGTGTTGGGGCGAGCACCGGGTTGGCCGCGATTCGGACGACGCGGGCGCAGGGCGATCCGGCGACTCTGGTGATCGGGTTAAGCGGCTCGCCGACGGATCTCGATCCCCATTCGCAGTACGACTACCGCTCGGTGGTCCCTATCCGGGGGCCGTACGAGGGGTTGATCATCCTCAAGGACAGTGAGACCGACCAGTACGACGGCGTGCTCGCGGAGACCTGGGAGGCGAACGAGGACAAAAGCGTCTGGACGTTCCACCTGCGCGATGGCGTGACCTTCCAGGACGGCTCGCCGTGCGATGCGGAGGCGGTGCGGGCATCGTATGAGCGATTGCTGACGATGCAGAAGGGCGCCTACAACGTGGTCGCCCGGTTCGTGCCGGATGCCTCGCACATCTCGGCGCCGGATGCGAAGACGGTGGTGTTCGATCTGGGCAAGCCACAGCCGCTGTTCGAGTCGGCGATGGGCGCGACCTATGGCACGCAGGTGGTCAACGTCAAGGTCGCCAAGGAGCACGAGGAGGACGGCGACTTCGGCAACACCTGGATGATGACGTTTGCCGAGGGAACGGGGACCGGGCCGTACAAGATCACCGATTTCCAGCCCGGCGAGACGGTGACGCTCGAGAAGTTCGACGGCTACTGGGCCGGCTGGGAGGGCGACCACTTCGACAAGATCATCGTTCGCACGGTCAACGAGTCGCAGACGATGCGGCAGTTGCTGGAGACGGGCGAGGTCGATGTCACCGATCGGATCGCGCTGTTGCCGGAGACGGTCAAGGATCTGGAGTCGAACCCGGACCTGAAGGTCGATCGCAAGACGACGACTGAAGTCGTTTACATGACGATGACCGAATACGGGCCGTTGGAGTCGGCCGAGGCGCGGCAGGCGATGTGCTACGCGTTCCCGTACGCCGAGGTGATCCAGGGCGCGTATGCCGGGTATGCGAAGCAGCCGCACGGGGCGGTGGCCGAGGCGACGCGCGGCTTCGACCCGGCGACGTTCCAGTACACGACCGATCTGACCAAGGCGAAGGAGCTGCTGACCACGGCCGGAGTGGCCGAGGGGACATCGCTGAAGCTGATGGTTGCCGGCTCGACGACGATTGCGGAGCTGTTCCTGGCGAACCTGGCGGAGATCGGGATCACGCTCGACATCCAGCAGGTCGACACGAACCTGTTCACCGGGACGTTCTACGGTGACTCGCCGGTGGAGGAGCGGCCGGCCTTCATGATCTGGAGCTGGTGGCCGGATTACAACGATGCCTGGAATCACCTCGACCCTCAGGTCTCGTGCGATCCGCATGGCTCGGCCAATGCCGGGATGTACTGCAACGAGCGGGTGGATGAGCTGCTGAAGGCGTCGCACGATGCGGCCAATCCCGAGGATTACCAGACCGCGATGAGCGAGATCCAGCAGATCCTGTCGCGGGACGATCCGTCGGCGATCTACTACGCGGAGCCGGAGTGGACGACGACGATGCGGAAGGACATCCAGGGCTTCTTCCTGAACCCGATCAACCTGGGCACGTACAACTTGTACAAGCTGCACCGGGGCACGGCGTAGGGGACAGGCGGCAGGGATCAGGAGTCAGTTGTTGGTGGTTAGTGGTTGGTTGATGCGGCCGGTCGCGCATGCGGCCGGCCCCGTTCCGTTTGGGCGTAGCGTGGCTCGTCCCTGGGCGGCCCAGGTCTTCGGATCCGGGCGGTGTGGTGGCCTCTAGGGATTGGCGACAGGTGGCGAGTACGTATGTTTCAGCGCTGATCGCGAATACGTAATCGGCGCGACGCTACGACTGGTGCGAGGTCAGATCGGAAATCGCGCAGTTCCGCCGGC
>DASQCG010000560.1:0-3864 GCA_035634825.1 Thermomicrobiales bacterium
CAGTGGGCTTTTCGTGGCTCAGCCCGGGCATTTATCCCCGGGCGGCGCCGAACACCCGATCCCCAAGGCCACCATCCCCACACAAAAACACGCCGCGCGATAGACCGCGCGGCGTGTCGCATTGGAGAAGGGGGAATGGTACCTACCGGAAGCCGCCGTCCTCACCGATCACGATCGTGAAGTCGGCCTTCCCATCGCCGTCGAGATCGAACGCCATCGACCCATTGCCGTCGTCACCGATCTCAACCTTGACATCGTCTCGACCGTGATCGTCATTTGCGTCATCGCCGCGATCGCCACCGTTGTCGTCGTTCACGTCGCGGTTGACGTCATCGCTGACACCGTCCGGCCGGTCCCCACCATGATCATCGTTGACATCGTGGTTCACGTCGTCGCTGACACCGTCTGGCCGGTCACCGCCGTTGTCGTCATTGACATCGTCGCCGGAATCATCGGTGCCGTCGTCGATGCTGTCGCCGCCGTGATCGTCGTTCAGATCATCGCCGCTGTCATCAACTACGTCGTCTCCGCCGCGCCCGCCGTTGTCGTCGTTGACGTCGTCGGCGCCGTTATCGTCGCCGCTGCGACCGTCCTTGAAGAGTGCCGACGGTCCATTGACCGACCGGCCCGCCGCGGCCGACACGTCGCCAAACGCGACCGCGCCCCACGCCGTCACCATCGCAAGCGCCCACATCAGGGCGATACCGACCCGACCTAACCGCATCAACCGTTCCATGTCGCCAGCCTTTCCGCGTGTCGCCACACTCGATCGTCGCTGCGGGACGGATTCGGGTTCATTGCCCGGTTCGACAACGTCATTCCGCAGTAATTCATGTTTACGAGGCTGGCGAAAGCGAAACATCGGACTAAAGTCGGGCGCGAAATGGGTCCCTCGACCCACAAACCGGTCCCGAAGTCCGTACCCTACTGGGTCCGCTCCCCCGTCCGGGCCAGCAACGCGGCCTCGACCCGGTTCCGCACCTGGAGCTTCTGGAGGATGTTGCTGACGTGGTGCTTGACCGTCTTCTCGGTTAGATTCAGGCGCTCGCCGATCTCCTTGTTGCTGTCGCCCACAGACACTCGTTCCAGGATCTGCCGCTCGCGATCGGTTAGTTCATCGAGCGGGCTGGACGGTGTCCGGCTCGACGGCGCGTTCGTCATCTCATAGAGCAGCCCTGCCGCCAGCGACGGCGTCACGTAGACATCGCCCCGCGCGACATGCCGCAGGATGTCGACTAGCTCCCGCGCCGCCACGCCCTTCAGCACATACGCCCGCGCACCCGCCCGCAGCGCCGCCGTGATGTCCTCCTCGTCCTGCGAGACGGTCAGCATCACGATTTTGACCACCGGGTACGCCGCCGCGATTTGCCGGGCGGCATTGACGCCCCCACCCGGCATCGAAACATCGAGCAGCATGATGTCCGGCAAGCGCATTCCGGCGATTGCGACCGCGTCCTCGGCCGATTCGCCCTCGGCCACGACCTCGATATCCGGCTGCCGCCCGAGCGTCTGCGCGACTCCCTCCCGGAACAGCGGGTGGTCGTCGATGATCGCGATCTGCAGCTTCTCACTCACCCTGTTCATCCTCCGCCGCGAAGGGCAGCACCGCCCGCACCCGCGTGCCTGTCCCGTTCCCGCTCGTGACTGAAAAATCGCCGCCCAGGCTCGTCACCCGCTCGCGCATGCCGACCAGTCCGAGGTGCTCGCCCGCCGGCACGATACCCGCATCGAATCCCGGCCCCTGATCCGACACCTCGATCAGCAGCGACGGACCAGTCCGCTCGACACGCACGGCTTGACCAACCCCGCCGGCATGGCGCCAAGCATTGGCCAGCCCCTCCTGGATCACGCGGTAGATCGCAATCTTGACCGCCACATCCGCCCGAGCCGGCAAATCCCCGACCGCCACCGCAACCTGCGAGCCGGTCCGCCGCCGGTGCGCGCGGACGGCATGTTCGACCGTTTCCGCAATCGTCAGATTCCCGAGCTGCGGCAGGGCGAGACCGGTCGAGGTCGCCCGCACCTCCTCGAGCGCCCGCTTCAGGCTGACCTGGATCGCGGCCAGGTCGCGCTCGGTCTCGTCGTCCGAAACACCATCGCCCGAAACCCGCGCCTGAACATTGTCGAGCTGGAGTAACGCAAAACTGATGTCCTGGGCCGGCCCATCGTGCAATTCGGAGGCGAACCGACGCAGAAATCGCTCGTTCAATGCCGTCGTCCGCGTCGCCGCGCCCTGCACCCGCTCATGCAGCTCCGCATTCTGCCGCAATAGATCGGTCAGCCGCGTAACCTGCCCCCGCAACGCCCGCTGCTGGCTCACGATCGTGTTGCTGGCCCGCTGCACGAATGCCGCCAGCAGGAGGTAAATGAGCACCGTCCCGCCGGCCACGACCAGCCAGCTCCGCCGCTGCGCCCCGGCCAGGTCGTTCTTCAGCTCCGCCGTGCCGTAATAGAACTCGGCGACCGCGATCACCTCATCGTTCCCCGTTCGCCGCACCGGGCTGTAGATCTCGAGCAGCTCACCCGGTGGCCGCTGCGAAGCCGGCACCTCGCCCTCGATGTCGCCAATGTGCGCCGTCACCTGGCCAGAAAGCGCCGTCGTCAGATCCTCGTCGGCCGAGACCTGCTCCCCGATCGGCTCCGGAATCGAGCTATAGACGACCTGCCCCTGCCGATCCCAGACCCGGAACACCGCCACCTGCTGCCCCAGCGGTGTCGCGGTCAGCAGCCAGTCGAGCTGTGCCGCGCTGTCGGCCGAGAGGGCATCGCCGTCGGCCAGGTCCTGCAGCGAACCGGCAATCAGGCTGTCCACATAAACCGCCGTCGTCGAGGCGGAGCGATGCACCACGCCGTCTTCGATCTGGCGCGTCACCCACAGGCCGATCCCGGTCATCCCGGCAATCAGGATGACGAGGCTGCCAAGCAGAAATCGCTTCGCGAGACTGAGTTGCCGCACCGAACAGAGACTCCAACCGTGGGGACCAGGCGCCCAAAAACCACCCGGACCCCCAGTATGTCACGCCGCAAGACACCCCTCATCGGACCAAAGTCGGACCCCATATCCTGCCCTCCCGCACGCGGGGGAGTCTGGGTGCTTCCAAAACCTAGCGCCGGCCCCCCGTGTCCGGCATGGTGTCAATGGGGCGCACGGTCGATGGAGCCGACAGCCTCATCACCGAAGTTCCCGGCTCGCTATCATGCCGGGAACGTCACAGGGCACAGGGGAGCAACCACATGGACACAACCGCGCGCCGCTATTCGATCGTCCTCGGCCAGCGCATGTCCTGGCCCGATCTCCTCGCCCGCGCCCGCGAAACCGAATCGCTCGGCTTCGACGGCCTCTTCCTGGTCGACCACTTCTACGGCCTCTTCGACCTCGACCACCCGACCCACGAGGCCTACACGATGCTCGCCGCAGTCGCCCCGTTCACCCAATCCATCCGGCTCGGCATCATGGTCGCCGGCAACACCTACCGCAATCCCGCCTTCCTGCTCAAGCAGGCGATCACGGTCGACCATATCTCCGGCGGGCGGGTCGATTTCGGCGTCGGCGCCAGTTGGGTCGAGCGCGAGCACGAGGCCTACGGCTTCGACTTCCCGTCGGCAAAGGAGCGGGTCGATCGCTTCGCCGAAGCCCTCGAGATCTGGGACTCCCTCCAGCACAAGCAGCGAACGACGTACGACGGCGTCCACTACCAGCTCCTCGATGCCCCGTTCCAGCCGAAATCGCTTCAGCCGGGCGGCCTGCCGGTCCTCATCGGCGGTTCCGGACCTCGCATGATGCGGCTGATCGCCCGCCACGCCGATATCTGGAACGGCATCGGCACGCCGGAGGAAGTCGCCAAGTTGAACAAGCGCATCGAC
>DASQCG010000561.1:0-18137 GCA_035634825.1 Thermomicrobiales bacterium
GTTGGAACCGGGCGAATGTCCACCCCAGGAAAGCGACTGCATGACTCGATTCCGCTTGCGCCAGATTCCCTCGACGGCACGTTGGCTTTGCCTCGCGCTGGTGCTCGTCCTGCTCAGCGGCGCATCGGTCAGTCTCGCGCAGGGTAACCAGACGGTCAGCCCGATCGGACAGGCCGTCGCGGCTGGCCCATGGCAGATGACGATCGAACAGGTCCTGACTGGTGGCGACGCGGGCGCAGCTGCGGCTGGGGCGAGTGCCTCCAATCCTGACCCGGCCGAGGGCCTGCAATACGTCGCGGCCCAGGTCAACGTCCAGAACAGCTCCGGCCAGCCATTCATGATCGGCCCGGGCGACTTCGCCGTCGTCGGCTCGAGCGGCATTGTGCGGCGTTCGGCCGGCGTCGCCGCGCCGTCGCCGGAGCTGGATGGCATCGTCCAGCCGGGTGAGTCGGCCGATGGCTGGGTGCTGCTCAGCACGGAAGCCGACGCCGAGAACCTGGTCCTGATCTACGACAGTGCGACGATCACTGGGATCTGGGCCGATCACATCTTTGCGATCAGCGACGGCGCGACCTTCTCGCCATCAACGACCCGCGCGACCGAGATCGACAAGGACGGCCAGAGCCCGGAGAAGCCGGTGGGAGTCGGCCGCGTGATTGCGACCAGCGAGTGGCGGATCAAGATCGTCGACGTGGTCCAGGGCGCGGCGGTGATCGATATCGCTCCGGAGGAGACCAAACGACTCGGGCAGAGCTATAACTCCGGCGACGGCACCTACGCCTCCTGCCTCGACACCTGGATCGCGATTCAGATCGAAGCGACAAACAACGGCGACGATGGCCTGACCCGCTTCCTCTCGCCGACCGCCTTCCAGCTCGCCGATACTGACGGCTCGGCCCTGAACGATATCCGCACACTCTCGCCGCCGGTACCAGACCTGAGTGGCGAATACGCTGCCGGCGCATCCCGTGCCGGCTGGATCTCGTTCGAGCTGCCGAGCAGCTGCGGTCCGGACGGCGCAAACATCTCCTACGACGCCGATCTGCTCCGGTTCCAGCCGTTCGCGACCTCCGGCGATGTCCGCTATCTGACCTGGACCGGCGGGGACGGTCCTGAGCCGGTCGATACGCCGACGCCCAAACCGTTCGATTCCAGCGCGGCGCTGCAAGAAGGCTCGACCGCGGTTACGACCGACGACGGCGTGCGGATGCGGTCCGACCCATCGGTCGATGGAAAGATCGTCGACGAACTGGACAAGGGCACCGAGGTTGAGATTACCGGCGCTCCCGAGGAGGGCGACGGTTTCACCTGGTATCCCGTCCGCAACCTCAAGAATGACGACGAGGGCTGGATTGTGCAGGACTTCCTTGCCGCCCCTTGAGCCAACTGACCTCGACGTTGCGCGCGGCCGCTGCGCCGCGCTGTGGCCGCAGGCCACGACGGTGCTGCCTGAGACTCGGACATCCGATCAGGTTGCCGCCCCGGGGAACCGAGGATATCGCCTTTCGGGCGATGCGGGGCAGGGCGGCCCCGCACTACGCCTCGTCATTGGGTGCGATTCATGAGCTGGGAACGCGCCGTTCTGATCGGGCTGCTGGTCTTCCTGGCCGGATGCCATTACGTGCTGGCCTGGTACAGCCTGCAAGACCTGACGCGGCGGACGGCGGTCCGCGGCGGCAACCGCACGTTCTGGGGTCTCTTCATATTGATCGTGCCGCTGGCCGGCGCCCTCGTCTATGGCATGTACGGGCCGCAGGGCTTCCTCTCGCGTGATCGCCCGCCGCGGGCCACGATCGCCTCCCTCGAGGAGTCGGACTTCGAGGACCACCTCCGGACCGGGCCGCGATGACCGCGCACAGCACGGCTGTCCTGACCGATCCCGGCTTCGAGGGACACGACACCGGCCCGCATCCCGAGCAACCGGCGCGGATGGCCGCGATCCGGGCCGAGTTGACCAGGCGGGATCTGCTGAGCGGACGGCCGGAGATCGCGTTCGGACCCGCCGACCGGGATTTGGTCGAGCGGGTCCACGATCCGCGCTATCTCGGCTTCCTCGATGAAGTTGCGGCGGCGGGTGGGGCGTGGCTCGATCCGGACACGATGTGCGCGCCCGATTCGGTCGATGTCGCCTATCTCGCGGCCGGAGCAACCGTGCGGGGAGTCGAGGCGGTGCTGGCGGGTGACATTCCTCGGGCTTTCGCACTCGTGCGGCCGCCCGGGCATCACGCGACCGCAGACCGGGCGATGGGCTTCTGCCTGATCAACTCGATCGCCGTCGCCGCGCAGGCCGCGCTCGATCAGGGACTGGAGCGGGTCGCGATCGTCGACTGGGACGTCCACCACGGCAACGGCACCGAGGCGATCTTCGAGGCGCGCAACGATGTGCTCTTCTGCTCGGTCCACCAGTTCGGGCACGGCTTCTTTCCCGGCACCGGCGACGAATTCGACGCCGGGGTTGGTGCGGGCGCGGGGTACACGGTCAACGCGCCGCTCAGGCCGGGTGCAGACAACCGGACCTACGACGCCGTCTTCCGGGAGCAATTCGGGCCGAAAATCGAGGCGTATGAGCCGGAGCTGATCATCATTTCGGCCGGGTTCGATGCCCACGCCGCCGATCCGCTCGGGAGCATGATGGTGACCGAGGAGGGTTTCGCCGAGATGACCCGGCGCGTACTGGATTGGGCCGATCGGTTCGCCGGAGGCCGCGTTGTCGCCGTGCTGGAAGGCGGATACGACAAGCCGGCCCTCGGGCGCTCGGTGGCAGCCGTCCTTGAGACATTCGATAGCGCGTCCTGAGCCGGGTATAGTGAAGTAACGAGCAACGTCCAACCGGACGGGAATGGGACACGTACGACGCAGATGAGCAATCGCACACCGGGGGTTCCCCCCGCAGGAATACCGGCGTATCGGCAGGATGATGACCGCCGCCGTGACGAGGCCCGCCTTTCCACGCTGCAGACGCAGGTGGACGAGGTTCGCCAGGCCCTGCGCGAGCTGGCCAGCCGACAGGTCCGGCTGGAGGACCACCTCAAGCAGACCGACGGCCAGGCGGCGCAGAACCGAATCCAGCTCGAGCAGGTTCGCCAGGAGAACCAACAGTCGGCCCAGGCCCGGGCGATCGACGAGAACCGCACCCGCCAGCAGCTTGCCGACCTCGAGCAGCACCTCGACGACGCGGTCCGGCCGGTCCGCTCCATGCAGGCGCACATCGGCGAGATGCTCGATACCAACCGCAAGAAGACCGACGACAGCGGGCAGGTCACCCGCCGAATCGACGAGGTGAAGAACCTGGTCGAGAACCTGCAGGCGCTTGGCGACCGCAATGCTGTCGTCACGCACCAGCTCCGCGATTCGATCGACGCGATCCGCAGCGAGATGGAGCAGGTTCGACGCGACATCATCCGCAACGAGGACGCAGTCAAGGTCGTCGATCAGGAGGCACGCCGGCGGATTGCCGAGGTCGCGCAGGTCACCGAGGGCTTCGGCTCGCGGATGGACGAAATCCGCTCCGACCTGGCCCACTCCTTCGACCTGATCGAGGAGGTCAAGCGCTCGATCGTGCACATCGATCCGACGCTCGAGGAGCTGCGCGAGGCTGATGCCACGACGCGGGTGGAAGTCAATCGGCTCCAGGCGCAGTCGGTCGAGCGGCACGAGATGCTGGTCGAGCGGATCGATGACGCGCGGGCCAACTCCGAGACGCACCTGCTGGAGCTGCGGACTTCCATGGATCAGCGGTTCGAGCGGGTCAGCGAGCGGATCGAGCGGTTGACCGAGGAGCTGCGCCAGGTTGAGTTCAAGGCCAGCACCGTCGCCCTCAGCATCGACGAGCTGAAGCAGAATGATGCCGGCCTGCGCCGCGAGGTATGGTCGCTCCACGAGCAACGGCTGCGGGCCAGGCTGGAGCAGGTCCAGCAGGAGCTGGAGCAGGTCACCGGCAACCGCCGCGTGATGGAGGCAGAGGCGCGGGTCACGCCGGACCAGGACGCGCCGAAGACGATCCGGTCCCTCGACATGTGATTGCCGTGCTGCGGCGCTGGTGGCGAAACCCCCAAAAGGCGCTGCGGCTGACCCTCGCCGTCATCGTCTCAGGCGGGGTCATAGCCGGATTCGGGACCTTTTTCCGGGACATAATCGCGGGTCAAAACGACCAGTGGACCTTCATTTTGGACACGATCGGCCTGCTGATCGCGGTCTTCGGGGCGCTTCTTGACTTCCGGGCAACCAGCCGTGTGGCCGAGTTCGCGCCCGGCTTCGGCCGCCGGCGCGCGGCCCTGGAATTGCTCTTCGGGGCAATTCTGGCGATTTCAGGCTGCATATTGCTGGGCTGGGTCGTGGGCGACTCGGCACCGGCGGTGGTCCAGGGACTGCTCTCGGCGGCGTTGACGGCGGGATTTGGGCTCGTATTCGCGAGTCTGCTCTATTTCGGCTGGTTCAGCGGAAGCGAGTACCTTGGACGGCAGATTGAGCAACGAAGCGACGAAGAGTGGTGATCACCGCCGCCACTGCTCCGCAAATTGCGCAAATTTGGCCTGTGTCAATCGGGAAACGGGTTGACACTCTCTCTGCGGGATTTGTATGGTGTCCGCAGATTTAGCGCAAACGGTGTACGTACGCGGTGTATGAGCCGTTGGCTTGTCTGGTTAGGAGTCAAAGTTCGGCTCCGCGTTCTTCGGCCAGTAGTCTTTCGTCATGCGAAGCATTGTGTGACGGTGGCTGCTGGTGCATGCTGTAGCGCCGACTGCGGTTGGCGCGGCGTACATGTGGTTGTGGGGGGAGTACCCCCAGGTACGGAGGCAAGACAGGTTTCCCGAGTTCCCGGCACCTGCGGGACCAATCTCCTTTGGCTGGGTGATTGGAGTGGAAATCAGGAGGGCTGGAATTTTGGCTGGACAACCCCGACGCAGCCGTGGCTGGTTAGCACTAGGTATCGTGGCGCTCATCGTCGCCACATTCTTGAATCCCCTCAGCGCCTTCGCTGATACCGATCTCGTCATCGGCGGGCAAGCGCGCATTTCCTACGCAAACGGCGACGACGTTCGCCTGCGCGATGAGCCCAGCTATTCGGGCACATTGATCCGGTTCCTCCCCGAAGGCACAGTCCTCGATGTCGTCGATGGACCGATCACGGACAGCGACGGCAACATCTGGTACCAGCTTTCGTTCGAGGGCGATACCGGATACATCGTTTCTGACTACCTCGCGCTCGACAATGGCGCCGCTCCCCGCACGACCAACGCCGCACCCGGCGCTGTCGTCGGCTCGGCGTTGATTGCTGGAACGAACAATGACGGCGTGCGGTGTCGCACGACTCCGTCCGCCGGTGGTGCGGTCATCGCCGTCGTGCCAGAGGGCGCGATCGTCGACCTGATCGGCGCGGCCCAGGGCGGCTGGCAACCGATCAACTGCGCGGGCACGGCCGGCTACGTCAGCACCGATTACGTCTCCTACGACTTCAGCGGCGGCGCCGACTTCGGCGCGGCCGAGGCCACTGGCCAGGCCACGGTCGCCGGCACCAATGGCGACGGCGTCAACTGCCGTACTTCCGCCACTACCACCGCAGCCGTGATCACCACGGTGGCCGAGGGCTCGGTCATCTCCCTCCGCGGCGATGCCCAGGCCGGTTGGCAGCCGGTCGTCTGCGCCGGCTCGAATGGCTACGTCAGCACCGACTTCGTCTCGTACGACGGCGGCTCCGGCGGCGGAGAGGATCTGGCAGTCGGCTCCTCAGCAACCGGCTCGCTGGTCGTTTCCGGCACCAACGGCGATGGCGTTCGCTGCCGGACCCGCGCCAGCCTCGATGGCAGCATCATCACCGTGATCGCCGAGGGCACGACCGTCTCGACCCGTGGCGCTGAGAAGAACGGCTGGACCCCGATCGTCTGCGCCGGCACCAACGGCTGGGCGTCGTCCCAGTACCTCGGCTCCGGTAGTGGCAATGGTGGTGGCGGAGGCGGCAACGGCGAGACCGCGGTCGTGACCGGCACGGGCGGCGGGCTCCGCTGCCGCGACGACGCCGGCTACAACGGCGCGGTCCTGACCGTGCTCAGCGACGGCACCTCGGTCGAGCTCCGCGGCAGCGCCCAGGGCGATTGGCAGCCGGTTGTCTGCCAGGGCCAGAACGGCTTCGTCTTCAGCGGTTATCTCGATTACTCCGGCAATGGCGGCGGTGGCAATGACGGTGGCGGCGACTCCAACTCATCCCTGACGTCGGGCGACACGGCGCATGTTTCCGGCACCAATGGCGACGGTGTTCGCCTCCGCTCCTCCGCCAGCTTCAACGGCGCGATCGTCATGGTCGTCTCCGAGGGCCAGACGGTCTCCGTCATCGACGGCAGCAGCGGCGACTGGGTGGCGGTTTCGTTCCGCGGCACCAGCGGCTTCATTCACATGGATTACCTCGCGGCTGGTTCAGGCAGTGGCAATGACGGCGGCGATAGCGGCAATAGCGGCGGCGGCCTCTCGGTCGGCGACCATGCCCGCGTCGCGGCCGACCTGAACCTGCGGTACGACCCGAGCATGAGCGGCGGTGTCGCGGCGGTGGCTCCGAGCGGCACAGTGGTCGAGATCACCGGCGGCCTCTCGAACGGCTTCTACGCGGTTGACTGGGACGGCCTCTCCGGCTACATGCACGGCGATTACCTCTCCTTGACCGACAAGGCGCTGACCAAGCGCGGCGGCTCCGGCGAGGATCCGGGCGATGGCGGCGGTGGAAGCAATCCGACCCCGACCGGCAACGCGATCGTCGATTACGCGATGCAGTACCTCGGCTACCCGTACGTCTGGGCGACCCATGGCCCGTCGAGCTTCGACTGCTCCGGCTTCACTTACTGGGTGGTCCTGAACACGCTGGGCATCAACATCAGCCCGGGCACCTCGGCCCAGATCAACTACGGCACGCCGGTCAGTCGCAGCTCGCTTCAGCCGGGCGACCTGGTCTTCTTCCAGAACACATACACCTGGGGCCTGTCCCACGTCGGCATCTACATCGGCAACGGCAAGTTCATCCATGCCGAGAACGAGTCGACCGGCGTCGTGATCAGTGACCTGAGCTCGCAGTATTACTCCTCGCGCTGGTATGGCGCGCGCCGAGTCGCATAACCACGCACGGCCGGAGCCGAGCGCTCCGGCCCACGCGGGAATGGGGGAACACGACGGGGACTGCAGACGCAGTCCCCGTCAGTGTGTTCCAGTGTTTCCCGGAAGCAAGAACCGAACCGGTTTGAGGCGCATGAAGGGGATTGCCGTCGCAAACCCGCGCCTCTGCCCGGCAACCCCGTTCATGATGCGGATCGACGAATCGAATCGCGGTTCGATGACGCGAATCTCTGTAGGGATTTGCCGTGGCAAATCCGCACCTTGATCCCCGATCGCATATCCAGTGCCGACCCCGTATCAGGCATCGGGCCATGTGCGATTCGAACGCGGGCGGATTTGCCACGGCAAATCCCTACATCTTCCGTGCCCACACTAGCGTGTAGATGGATTGCGCCGCGATGGGGCCGGTGGCCAGATCTTGCTCCATCCTGGTCAGGCCGGCGGCGAGCTCGTCGCCCGTGATCAAGCGCAATGAGGAGAAGGCGCGCTCGCGGTACGACCCGATGTCGGTCAGCGCGTATTCGTGGCAGACGTGCGTAATCGCCAGCTCGACGAACCCGCCCTCAGTCAACTCGGCTGAGATCGTCTCGATCGTCGGGTAGCGACGCAGTTCGTGCGGGATCGTCTCCGGGAAGTGGCTGGAGAGCGGGATCCGGTTCGCGATGTCCTCATGCGAGTCGGTCGCGATGCAGATTCGGCCGCCCGGCGCCAGTACCCGGTGCGCCTCCCGCGCGGAGGCTGCCCTGTCCCCAACGTGGTGGATCACATCGACCGAGTAGGCGAACTGGAATGCCGAATCCGCGACCGGCAGCGCCTCCGCCGAGCCGAGCATCAGCGCCAGATCGTCCTTCTCGGGATCGAGTCGCGCCTCAGCCAGCATCCGCTCGGCCGGATCGACTCCAGTGCCGCGCGCGCCAGTCTCCCGCGTGATCGCGGCGAGAAAGTTGGCGGTCCCGCAACCTATTTCCAGCACCGCATCGCCGGCCGCAAGTCCAGCGCCGTCTATCAGCGCCTGCAAGACCTTCGGCTGGACCGCCCGGTTGCGTTGATATGCATCGGCGTAGGTGTTGAAGTCGATCCTCATTCGGCGATGAATCCCCAGGTCGTCGCGGCCGCCTGGTGGAGCTCGCGCGGGGCGTGGCGGACCGCCTCGGCCAGCTCGTTCCGCGCGCCCATCAGGTTCTGCCCGAAGTCGCCCCATTGCTCGAGCACGTGCCAGCCGTTCTCGGAGAGCAGCGTCTCCAGCTCCCACGGCACCATGAAATTCGTGCCGACATTGCCCGGCTCGACGAATCGGCGCCACGACCGGTTGTAGATGGGAGAGAGCGCGCCCGGAACGCTGACGAAGATCCGCCCCCCCGGTTTCAGCACCCGCCGGAACTCGCGCAGTACGGCCAACGGGTCGGGCACGAAGAGAAGCACGCAGCGGCCGAAGATCGCGTCGTAGGTCGCCGCCGGATCGGGCAGGGCCGAGATATCGCCGGTCCGGAACGTGATCGAGACACCGCGGTCCTTTGCATGGTCCCGGGCGCGATCGACCATGGCCGGGGCCAGATCGTGCGCCGTAACCGCGCAGCCAAGCGTGGCGAAGGCGATGGCCCATTGCCCCGTCCCGCATCCGGCATCGAGCAAGCTCGAGCCATGGTGCAGATCGAGCCCGACGGTCAGCCGGGCGATATCGGCTGTGCGGTCCTCGGAAAGGGCGTTGACCTCCGACATCTTGTCCCAATCGGGCGCGCGGTCGTTCCAGACGGTCCGCACCCGAGTCAGCCAGTCCGGGATCGGTCGCTTCGCCTCTGTCATCCGCTCTCCTGTTCTATCCTTCCGAGTCGCGCATCATCGTACGCGGGGCCGCTGCGGATCTGTTCGTAGCGCGTGGCCGCCGTGCCGCGCTGTGGCCGCAGGCCACGACGGTCTCGCCCGGAAGCCCATCATCGCATGGTGGCGAGGTTTTCGGTCAGTAAGGCGGGCTCGGCGGCTCCGCGCTACGTTTAGGTACGTAATTGTCATGTGTTGTCTGTTGGAGGTGACATGAATCGTCCCGTTCGTCCCCGCAAGCGGATTCGGCTCGATCTCGCCACGTACGCGGTTCCTGGCCTGGTGTGGCAGGTCACTGTCGGCACACGGGAGCGGCAACCCGTGCTCGGTGACCCGTGGATCGCCGAGACTGTAATCGAATCGATCATCTTCCAATGCGCCAAAGCGAAGGCGGAGTTGCTGATCTTTTGCGTGATGCCCGAGCATGTCCATTTGGTGATCGTAGTTGGCGAGGAGGGCGATCTGATCTCGATCCTCCACGATTTCAAATCCTTCACCACGAATCGATGGCGCAAGCGGACCGGCCAGAACAAGTTGTGGCAGGAGTCGTTCCACGATCATGGCGTTCGCCGATCCGAGCGGATGGATGAACTTGTCGCCTATGTACTCCAGAATCCCGTGGACGCGGGACTGGCCACCGATTGGCAAGACTATCCGTGGATCGGCGGGAGTCTCATTGACGACAACCGTGCCAATCCTGTGTCGTAGCGCGTGGCCGCCGTGCCACGCATTCGTTGCCGAGGAACGTTGCTCCGAGTGGAGACCGGCCATCCGGCGAGACCATCGTGGCCTGCGGCCACAGCGCGGCACGGCGGCCGCGCGCTACGTTGTGGTGTAACCGTGGCAACGAGTACGAGTACGACAATCGCGCCGCACACCGCAGCCGCCTCATCTTCCGAGCACCCGCTGTTTGCGCAGGTTGCGCCGCTGGTGTTTGTCTTTATCTGGAGCACCGGGTTCATCGGCGCGCGGTATGGGCTGCCGTATGCCGAGCCGTTCACCTACCTCGCCCTGCGGATGATCATTGCCGGGAGCCTGATGGCCACGTTCGCGGTTGTCCGCCGGGCTGGATGGCCAGGCTCGTGGCGGCAGACCGGCCACATCGCGGTCTCGGGGTTGCTGCTCCACGCCGGGTACCTCGGCGGGGTTTTCTTCGCGATCAGTCGGGGGATGCCGGCCGGGATCTCGGCGCTGGTCGTCGGTCTGCAGCCGATCCTGACCGCCGTGATCGCGTCATTCCTGCTGCGGGAGCACGTCTCGCCGCGGCAATGGCTCGGTCTCGCGCTGGGGTTCGCCGGGGTCGCGATTGTCGTGATCGAGCGGATGCGGATCAACGAGGGCGGGGATCGATCGAGCGCGGTCGCGGCCGATGTCGCCATCCTGATCGCCCTGCTCTCGACCACGGCCGGCACGATCTACCAGAAGCGGCACAACACGCGGATGCCGCTCGCCTCGGGGACGGCCATCCAGTATGCCACCACCGCAGTCGCCGTCGGCCTGCTTGCCGTGCTGACCGAGACGATGCACATCGACTGGACTGCTCGCTTCATCTTCGCGCTTTCGTGGCAGGTGATCGTCCTCTCGCTGGTCGCGATCACGCTGCTAATGATCCTGATCCGGCAGAATTCAGTCTCGCGCCTCAGCAGTTACCTGTACCTGGTCCCGCCGCTGACCGCGATCGAGGCGTATCTATTGTTCGACGAGCGGCTCAGCGTGGCGGCGATCGGCGGGATGGCGCTGGTCGCGGTCGGTGTCGCACTGGTAGTGGTCAGGAGGACCGCACAAAGATGACCGAAGTTTCGTTGCACGCGGTCCGGGGCTTCCGGATGCGCCGCCAGCACCTGATCGAGCGGGCGCCGACCGGCAATTTGCTCGAAGGCGTCGAGGCGGTCCACGGCATCCAGGCGCAGATATCCGCCCATGCCCAGTTCGCCGTCGCCCAAAGGATCGAACGCTGCAAATCGGCCGAGATCGACCGTGCCCTCTGGCAGGAGAAGTCGCTGATCAAGACCTGGGCGATGCGTGGCACCGTCCACTGGCTGCCGGCCACCGAGGAGCCGCTCTTCGTGGCCGGGATGCGCGTCGTCCGCCTGCCCAGCATCGAGCGCTGGTGGCGGAACGAGGGGATTGCGCCGGAGCAGGTCCGGCAGTTTCACGCCGCCGTGCTGGAGGCGCTGGCGGATGGGCCGAAGACGCGGCAGGAGGTCGCTGCGGCGGCTGTCCCCCAGGTCGGCGAGTGGGCTGAACCATATCTGCTCTCGAGCTGGGGCTCCGGTTTCAAACGGATGTGCCAGGCCGGGCTGATCGTCTTCGGGCCGAGCCGGGGGACCAATGTCACCTTCGCCCGGCGCGATTCCTGGACCCCGCACGAGGAATGGGCCGATGGCGACGCCGCGCTGCGCGAGCTGATCCGCCGCTACGTCCGCTCATTCGGGCCGGTCACCATTCAGGATGCGGCCTACTGGCTCGGCGCGACGATTCGGGAAATCCAGTCGGCGTGGACCGCGTTGCAGCCCGAGCTGGCGCCGGTGCGGGTCATTGAGCAAGAACGCTGGCTACTGGCTGCGGATGTGGATGTCCTGACCGCAATGGAGGGCGCGAGGTTGCCGGTCCGCCTCGTGCCGGCGTTCGACCCGTTGCTGCTCGCCCACCGGGAGAAGACCGACCTCCTGCCAGAGTCCCTGCGCAGGCGAATCTACGGCGCCGCCGCCTGGGTCTACCCGTCCGTATTGGTCGGAGGCGCGATCGTCGGTAAATGGCAATACGAGCGCAAACCTAAGCTGATGATCGTGACGATCGAGCCCTTCCAGAAACTCACGAAGGCTACCCAGCGCGCCATTGAGCGGGAAGCGAATTACCTCGCTAAACTCAGCGGCCGCGCCGCCGAGGTCCGCTACGCGGAGTAACAGGGGACAGGGATCAGGGGTCAGGAGTCAGAGGTCAGGTGATGGAGGCTGGTCTTTCGTTCCCTCAACCCTCAACCCTCTTTCCCAAGGCACTGGATATCAAGGTCGCGCATCATGCTGCTGGTGCGGATGGCGTCTCTGTCGATCTGTTCCGCGTCGGCCCGGTCCAGCGTCCCGCTCAGAGCTGCCTCGAATATGGTCAGCCATCCCGCGACAACCTTGAGGAGCTCTTCATGAACGTGTTTCGAGACCGGTGGCGCATGGAGACGTCGCAAATTGGCCAGGAAGACCTGGGTATCGCCGATCGCCGTGTGGAACTCGAGGCTGGTCGCGGTGACTTCGCCCGCTGCCGCGATGTTCGCGTTCAACCTCAGTAGCCCGTCGTCGACGATCAATCGGTACGCTGGGAAGCCGGGGCATCTTACTTCCGGGTTAATCCGCTTTTGTGGCACGGAGGGGAAGAGGGGCAAAATCTTGTCCCCGAGCGGCTTGAATATGAGGCTCGCTACGATCACGACCAGCAATCCGGTCAGCAACCTGCCTCGCGCGGTGAGGGTCCCCAGCACAACTGCCAGCGCGACCAGACCCATGAAGCCGGCGACCATCGTCACGACGCCAACCTCCGTCCCGGCTGGCGCGGAACGCACCCACCCCGGCAACGGATCGCCGGCCAGGCGCATCAAGGCGGCATCGTATTCGTTGGTGTGCAGCCCCCGGGCGACGATCTCCTGGTACTCGGCGTCAAGCGCCTCCTGCCCGCGACCCTCGCCGGTCGCGAGGTCCTCCGCCCGCCGCGCCTGCAGATCCAACTGCCGCCACTGGGAAAGCATGTGGGACCGGTACCCCGAATCGGGAATGACGTCCTGCCGCTGATCATCCGCAAGCCGGCGCAACTCGACTGCAATCGCCTCGATGCGAGCTCGGTCCTGGTCGAGATTGCGGTGCAGGCCGCCCAGTTTGGCGACCAGACCGTAGCACTCGAGCATCCGCCGGGAAGCTCGCTGTGGGTAGGTTGTCGGCGACGATCCGCTACCAGCCGTGCGCCTCATCGCGCCCTCGCGGTTTCCTGAGTGTCCGCGACAGACCCAGTGTCATGATCTTGACTACACAGTTTGACTATAACGCACGTGCGGACCGGTCAGAACCGGGGACCCGAACGCCGTGTCGCCGCTTGGTGTCCGCACTTCCTGACCAAAGGGTGGTTGCCCAAAAGGCACGCATGAGTGGCAAAATAGCGACTGCGCCCGCATTGTCCAAACTGGGGGATCTCTCACTTTGACCACGACTCGACACCTGCCGCCGACCGCTGATGCCGTTGCTCCGCTGATCGGGCGACGCTTGACCCGGCGGCAGACGCTCGCCCTGCTCGGCAGCGGACTGGCCGGTGGCGCGCTGCTCGGCGCGGTCACCGGCGATCCCGGTCGCTCGGTCGATGCCGCCCAGATCACGATCGAGGCAGATCCGGCCAATACCGCTCCATCCGGACGTCCGACAATCGCTGATGTCGCCGCCGCGCTCCAATGGGACACCGAGCAGATCTTCCGCTTCGTGGCCGATCAGGTCGCCTACGAGCCGTACGTCGGGGCGCTGCGCGGGGCCGAGGGCGCGCTGCGGGCTATGGCTGGGAACACGGTCGATCAGGCGCTGCTGCTGGCCGCGCTGCTGACGGAGGCGGCCGTACCGTACCGATTCGCGGTCGGGCAGCTCTCGGCCGAGGGGCAGGCCGCGCTCGAATCGCAGCTCGCGCCGACAATCGAAGAGATCAGCGAGCGCAAACTCCGCACCTTCCGCAACCCGACCGATCAGCCCGCCGCAACGGCGACACCGCCCGCGCTCTCAGACGACGATCGGGCCACGCTGGAGCGACTGGGAACGACGGCCGCAGGGATCAATGCGGCCGCCGGCGACCGGGCCGATGGGCTGGTCACGTTGTTGAGCGAAGCCATCGCCAAGGCCGGCATCGATCTGCCGGATGTCGCGGCCACTCCACTGCCGGACCGCGAGCAGCGCGAGCACATCTGGGTCCAGGTCGCAGATGGTCCATTCTGGATCGATCTCGATCCGAGCGTGCCGAATGCTGCCCAGAAGCAGAGTTTTGCCGACGCTGGGACTACCCTCGACAGCCTCGGCCCGGAGCTGGACCACATCGTCCGGGTGACGGTTGTCGTGGAAGAAGCGTCCGGTGGCGTGGCGGTCCCGCGGGACGTGGTCTCGGTCGAGCGGCCGAGTCGCGAACTGATCGACGCGCCGATCGGGATCGGCATCACGACACCTTCGGCCTTCGAGTCCTTTGGCATCACGATCACCAACCTGTTCGAAGGCGGCGAGACCTATGTGCCCCTGATCGTTGTTGGCGATGAGGCAGCCTCCGCCGACGCGCCGATCGGGTTCGGTGGCAACGGCGGCGGCATCCTCGGCGGGTTCTCCGGAGGGGACGACTCGATCGATGGCGAGGCGCTCAGCCTCAGCTATCGGCTCGAGATCATCTCGCCCGATGCGGATCCGGTCACGGTTGAGCGCATGATCTTCGACCGCATCGACCCGGTCCAGCGCGCGGCCGGGGCGATCGACTTGACCACGATCGAGTCGATGGATGGAGCCGCCGGAGATCGGGTCCGGGCGGCGATCCAGGCCTTCACGATGATCGACGTGGCCAGCGCCGACGTGCCGCCGCCATTCCCGCTCAGCCGTCGGCAGGAGCTCTTCTTTGGGAGTCTGGCCTATTTCACCGCCTCTTTCTATTCCCTCCGCAACAGCCTCGGATTCGACTGGGGCACTCGGTTGGGCTGGCATCCGATCCTGACCGCGCCGAACGCGATCGCCCTCCGATTCCAGCCCGAGGACCCTGAGCAGGCGGATACGCCGGTTCTGGTCGAGGCGGACTTGCTCCACCAGGCGCGCGGCTGGCGGCAAACCGAGACGCTGGCGCCGGCCCAGGTCAGCCCGTGGATCGCGCGTGGCGTGGTCGATCAAGTGGCCGAGCGGCTCGTGCTCGATCCCAGCCTGTGGATGTCGGACGCCGCGGCATCGGGCATGGTGCCGGGCATCAGCGCTGGGCTGGTCTTCGAGACGGCGGCCGACAAGAAGCTGCCGATCGTGGCGCTCGATCCATCAGCCGTGCAGCCGTCGGATCTGGCCGCCTATCCGAACGCCGCGCAAGTCCGGATCACGGCGGCGCTGGACGCCGGTATGTGGGTGATCGTGCCCGGGGAGCCCGTCGTGATCGACGGGCAGGATGCGCTGGCCTGGTGGCTGGTCGATCCGGCGACCGGCCGGATAACCGACCAGCTTGCGGACGGGCGGTCCGGCGCATCGGCGACGATCCGCGAGCCGCGCGTCTTCTACTCGGATATGACCGAGTACGTGGAGATGCTGGGCGACTTCATCGTCAAGTGGCGGAACGCGATCAGCTGCTTCGGCAACGTGACCGGGTTTCTGGTCGGGATCTCGGCGTGGCTCGTGTATTCCTTGGGCAGCAGCGCGACCGCGACCAACACGTGGCTCAGCTACGCCGGCCTGTGGGCCTTCTATTTCCGCATGGTCGGCTCCTGCGCCGGCGTCTGACGCCCGACGAGCCGACCATGTGACAAAACGCGGAAGCGTGGCGGCCCCCCGCCAGGTTGGAGCGTGCCGCCATCGCTCACCGGTGGCGGCATCCATCTCCGTTCAGGTACGTTTCGGGGTTTTCATCCGGACTGTCGTGCGTTCGCCTGGCCTGACCTCGATCTCTTCCTGGCGCTGGATTGGATCAGTCAGGATCTCGACGGTGTAGGTGCCAGCCGGGACCCGCTGGCTGGGGCCACCGACCTGACCGGTCGCGATGACCTCGCCGTTGGCGTCGATCACGCGGTAGAGCGGCTGGACGACCTTCGTGATCGCGGCCGAGAGCTCGGCGCTGTTGGCGGCGTCGATGTATTGGCCGTTGCCGATCTTGGCCCAGCGCTTGAACTGGTCCTTGAGCGCCTGATCATCGAGCGCGAAGCCGACGATGTTGACGTGGACGTCGATTCCCTGCGCGATCAGGGCGCGGATCGCCGCCTCGGCGTCGCCTCCGCAGGTCTCCTCGCCGTCCGTGACCAGCACGACGATCTTCGGTCCCGGCTCAGTGCCCAGATCGCCCGCGACCGCCTCCAGCGACGCACCGATCGGGGTCCGAACGAGGTTGACAACCTCGAGCGCGTTGATTTGTGCCGTCATCGATGCCGGGTCGAGCGGTCCGCGGGGCACGACCAGCCGCGTCTCGCAGGAATCGGGCGTGTTGCCGAAGGAGCGCAGCGAGACGTTCGTGCCCGGCGGCAGGGTGTCGGTGACGAGATTGGTCAGCGCGCCCTTGGCGACCTGGGCCCGGGTGCTGCCCTCCAGCCCCTGCAGCATCGAGCCGGACGTGTCGAGGATCAGCGCGACTGAGACGTCGGGCGCGACTGGCGCCGGTCCCTCGGCCTGCTGCTTGGGCGGGACGACCCGGATCGTGCCCGGCTCCGGCGGGACCGTCGGTGATGGCGTCGGCGACGGCGATGGGGTCGCGGTCGGCTCCGGCGTGTTGGTCGGCACGGGCGTCGGCGTCGGTGGGAGGGCGATCGCCTCGACGCTGACGCTGTAGAGCGACGGCCGGCGCAGGATCGTGGCGGTGCGATCGAACGCGACATCGACATCGCTCTGGGCGCGGACGTAGTGGTAGATGCCCTGGTTGGCGCCGGCCCAATCCTGCATCAGGTCCTGCTCCATCTCGATGCCGCTGCCGGCGCCGATCTGGACCGTGAAGATGCGCGGCTGGATTGTGCCGAGCTGCGACCAGAGCTCGGTTGTGGAGCCATAGCTGCCGCTCTCGGCGTCGGTCAGGAGCAGGATCGCTTTCGTGCCCGGCTGGTCCTGCAGCGCGCCGAGGGCATCCAGCATGCTCGATTCGGAATCGCTGGAGGAGGCGCTGCGCGGGTAGTTGGTGATCGCGGTCTGGAGCTCGAGCGGATCGCCGCTCATGTGGTCGAGGATGGTCGATTCGCCGAAGGGCAGGAAGTTGACCACTTCGAGCCCCGGCACGACCGCCTCGGAGTAGACACCGACGCCGTTGAAGATCATGTCGAGGTAGGCGCCCATGCTGCCGCTCATGTCGAAGGCGACCACGAGGGAGGTCGGCGGCTTGATCACGCGCAGACGGTAGGTCCCCCCGGGCGTGACCGATGCCTCGTAGGTCCGCTCGCGCTGGCCATCATCGGCTTTCAGCGGAACCTCGTTGCCGGCCTCGTCGTACAGCGTCGGCGCGACATCGACGGTCGGCGCGCCGGTCAGGGTGAAGCGCAGTACGCCGGAATCGGCCGGGACCCGCACCTCGTACCAATCCTCGTCTTTCTCGGTCTGGGCGGTGTCGGTGTGGGTCTGGTCGATCGGCAGGAGTGTGGCTTGATCGGCGCTGTTCCCGGCATCGGCGTTGAGCTCCGGGGCGACAACCGGCACGAGCTGCTCGTAGATAGCCATGCGCGCATCCTGGCCCCACTCGCCGAGGATCGACTGGTAGTCGCCGCCGGCCGGCAGCTCGAAGATTCGGGTCGCTCCGGGCAGGTAGGCGGTGAAGGTCTGGCCGGATTCCGTTCCCTCGGGCACCGCAGCGGTCGCCGTGAAGCGGACATAGCGGGCCCAGACCGGATCGTCGAGCGTGATCAGCACATCAGCATCGCCGGTTTCGAGCGTCCAGCTGCCGAGCGATTGCCACGGCCCGGTCGGGCTCTCGGTGCTCACGAAAACCTCGAATCCGGTCAGTTGCGGCCGGGTCGGGTCGAGCTCTTCGGTCCCTTCCCAGGCGATGGTCGTTACCTGCGCGGCGCGATCGTGCTGGAATCCGACCACCCACGTCAGCCGGGGGTCGTCGGCTTCGGCGATGACCTGCTCACCGCCGCCGGGAACGATCAGCGCCCGGGCCGAGTCCATCGAGCCAAGTTGCGGATCGGTGTAGACGACGTGCCCGCCACGTTCCGGCATCGAGATCTCATACCCTGCGCTTTCCGGGATCTCCGGCGCGGTCGCCACCGGGGTCACGGTCGGGTCGGGCGATGGCACCGGTTGGAGGGCGTCCGGCGCCTCGGGGAATGTCCAACCCGGCTGGGCGATCACCTTCCACTCGCCGATCGTGATCTCGTCCCGGGCGGTCGAGAGCTGGTTGGAGATGACGCGCAGCCGGGCAAAGCGCGCCTCGACCGGCTTGTCCAGCACGAAGGATTGATCGACGGGGAGCGATGAGACCTCGCCGCTGAGGACCGTCTCGAAGCTCTGGCCATCGGTCGAGAGCTGGAGCTCGAACTGGCGCAGGCCGGATCCTGGATC
>DASQCG010000562.1:0-20029 GCA_035634825.1 Thermomicrobiales bacterium
TGTGATCACCGCTCGGCCATCAGATTGCAACTTCGCCCGGACGAGCCGGACGATGGCCGGTTCGTCATCAACAACCAGAACGACGTGCTTCCTCATCCCTCATCCTCGACGGTATTGCCGTCCAGAGTCTCCGCGTCGGACCACTCGCGCGCAATTCGCAGCGTAACGGAAAATCTCGCGCCGAGTCCCGGACCCGGCGATGTTACCCAGATATGGCCGCCTTGTGCCTCTACGAGATGGCGGCTCAGGTACAGGCCCAGGCCCATGCCCCGCACTCGCGGGTCACCCCCGACCCGCCGGAATCGTTCAAATACCGTATCGACGTGTTCCGGTGCGATGCCGATCCCTTCGTCCGTGACGCTGATTGTGACCGAGTCGCCATCGCGGCTGGCGGTTGTGCGGATCGGTCCGCCGGCCGGCGCGTACTTGACTGCGTTCTCATACAGGTTTCGCATGACCTGATCGAGCAGGTCCGGATCGGCCTCCACCGGCGGCAGATTTGCCGGAATCTCGACTTCAAATCGATGAAGCGGGCTACGGTTGGCGATGGCCTCGGCTGCCCTGCGTGCGAGCGGGGCAATCAGGACAGGCTCGGTAACGACCGGTAGACGGCCGGCCATGACATTGGCCAGCGAGAGCATGTTGCCGAGCATACGGTCGAGTCGCTCACTTTCGGCCGCGACATCGGAGAGGAGCTCGCGCCTGGTTTCCTCGTCGAGCGAATCGCCGGCATTTGAGAGCAGATGCGCTCCGCCGTGGATGGCGGTCAGTGGCGTCCGAAACTCATGGGACACCAGCGCAAGGAAATCATCCTTGAGCTGCTCTGCCTGCCGTAGCTGCGCAACGTCCTGCACCACGACGATGGCGTGGGTACTTCCAAACATGTCTTCGCCGAGAGGAGCAGCGTGGGCCGTGATGGGTACCTGCGATCCATCGCTGCGCTCGAGCAAGAGCTGCTGGTTGTGGACGCGCTCGCCTTGCAAGGCGCGCAGGCCGGGGCGCTCGTTCACCGGGAGCGGAGTACCGTCGGCGCGCAGGAAGGAGAAATCCACTCCATAGCGCGGGCTGATGTCCTCCGATGAACCCGGCAGCTGGATAAGATCGCGGAATGGTGAATTGGCGAAAGTAAGGGACCGATCCGTCGATTGGACTATATAGACGCCGCTGGGCAGACGGCTCAGGATCTCGTGAAGACGGTCGCGTTCAGCCGCCGCGGCGCTCGCTTCGGCGCGGGCGGCGGCCTCTTGCGCCAAGACCCGGGCCCGCTCCGCCTCTGCCCGCTTACTTGCCGTGGCGTCGCGATTCGCCTCGAGGACGTAGGAATCATCGCCGTCATGCACGATCACGTGTCGACTTTCGACGACGACCTCCGAGCCATCCTTCCGCGTGTGTATCAGCTCGCCTTCCCAGACTCCGTGCGCGTACAGAGCCTGATGAACGGCGGTCACCCCCTGCGGATGTGCCGTCTTCAGGAGCAGATGGCTGATCTTGCCGATCGCCTCTTCGCGCGAATAGCCGTACAGCCGCTCGGCGCCCCGGTTCCATGACGTGATCGCTCCGCCCCAGTCCCAGGTGAAGATGGCGTCGTAGGCAAGGTCGAGCAGCGCCGCCTGCTTCTGAAACGCAATCTCCGCATCGCGACGACCGCTGATGTCGCGGACGATCGCGGCGTAATAGGTCTGGCCGTCGATATCGACATTCGAGATCGTCGCCTCGATCGGAAACTCCTCGCCATCGGCGCGAAGCGCGGCCAGTGGTCTGAGGTGTCCCATAGACCGGGATGTGGTGTGGGTAATGCCGAATTGCTCGACAAAGTGCCGGTGCGTATTGCGATACCGCTCGGGCAGGAAGCGGTCCAGCTTCTCGCCCATCGCCTCTGACGCCGGGCATCGGAAGACGCGCTCGGCTCCAGGATTGAAGAGCACGATCCTCTGTTCGGAGTCGAGCGCGAGGATGGCATCCATCGCCGACCCGATGATTGAGGTCAGGAGGGCAGGCTGGATTGCTCCACCCAATTCGGCTCTGAGGTCAGAACTCATGCACCCGTCCGGGGCCTCGCACCACGAACCCGCGGAGCCAATGGCCAAGCGTCGCAGCGGCGGCCATCCAATCTGGCCGCCGCTCGAATCTTAGCGCAGGACCATGCGGGTTCCCGTCACCAGTCGGGCAGACTTGTCCTACCGGGTGACGAAACCACCGTCGGCCGCAATGGCTTGGCCGGTCACGAACGACGACGCATCCGAGAGGAGCCAGACAACCGCATCCGCGATTTCCTCGGGCCTCCCCATTCGCTGGACCGGCGCCATATCGGCCATCTGCACCTCGGCATTCGGATCTTCGTGCGTGAACCGGTGGATCATCTCCGTATCGATCACGCCTGGGCAGATCGCGTTGATGCGGAGCCCTGTCGTCGCGTAGTCCAGCGCGGTGGCCTTGGTTAGTCCGACGACACCGTGCTTGCTGGCGACGTACGGGGCGATTCCCGGGAACCCGACCAAACCTGCGACGGACGAGCAGTTCACAATGGCTCCGCCTCCCCGCTTGAGCATCTCGGGGATCTCGTACTTCATGCAGAGCCAGACGCCGGTGAGGTTAACCGACAGGACCCGATTCCAGTCCTTTTCCGAGAAGTCGGCTGCGGCAGCCTGGGTTCCCTCGATGCCTGCGTTGTTGAACGCGAGGTCGACGCCTCCGAATTCTTCGGTAGCGCGCCGAATCATCGCCTGGACATCGTCAGAGTTCGAGACGTCCGTGCGGACGAAGATGGCCGATCCACCTGCACTCTTGATCAGGTCGGCGGTTTCGTGACCGCCTTGCTCAGCTACGTCCGCTACGACTACATCTGCTCCCTCGCAGGCGAGCGCGCGAGCAGTGGCCCGGCCGATTCCCGCACT
This sequence comes from Thermomicrobiales bacterium, assembly GCA_035634825.1. Classification (GTDB taxonomy): domain Bacteria; phylum Chloroflexota; class Chloroflexia; order Thermomicrobiales; family UBA6265; genus DASQCG01. The sequence goes on from DASQCG010000562.1 coordinate 2,895, forward strand.
TGCTCCAGTCACGATTGCGACCTTGCCGCTCAATCGGTAAGCCATGACAGCCTTCCTTTCACGTACAGCCGTACATCTCCTGCAATCAGGGTAGAAGGCCGCTACGTGAGAAACCGTTGCACTCGGAAATGTGGCGTCACATTCGCGCAACACGCGGAGCGGGGCGCATCACAGTGCCCCGCTCGGACGGATTTCCGGTCGATATTATTTGATCGGGATCCGCTTGGCGGTCTCCTGGTCCGACTTTGGCTGCTTGATCCTGACTTCGAGGACACCGTCCGCCTGCGTGGCGGAAACGTCCTTTTCGGTCACACCTTTGGGGAGCGGGAGCCGTCGGTAGAAGGATCCGTGTGATCGCTCCATGCGAACGTAGTTCGTCTCCTCCGTCCGTTCCTCGGACTTGCGTTCGCCGCGGATGATCAGATCACCATCATCGATCGAAAGGACAATGTCGTCCTTGTTCACACCTGGCAGCTCGGCCTTGACCACCGTGGAGTCGCCCTCGCTGTAGATGTCGAGCGCGGGTGACCATTGTCCAGAGCGGGTAAACGGGCGAAACTCACCGAACACGCGGTCCATCTCGGACTTCATCTGGTTGAAGAGATCGAATGGCGACCACTGCCCAGGGCCGCGGTCCTGTACAGGAGCGGGAAGATTGCTGTTGCCATCGGATTCTGAGGATTGCATGTGAGACTCCCTTCGGGACGATGTGGCGGTCCGAATTTCACACCGCCGGGCGGTTTCAATCGCCTTGCCCCAGTCTGAGAACAGGGTGAATGGCGGCTCGGCGCTCGCCTATGACTTACCACTCTGGGCCACCAGGATCGGTAGTTTTCGCGACCACCGAGTATGGATGTCGACCCAGCCAGTGGAATTGACACGAACTTGCAACGATCGTGGTCGGGGCGTGGCGACAGTGAAGCAGTTTGGCTGTCAGGCTGGAGGCATGGAGGAGTGATCGAGCCGGATACGGCTCATCCAACTGACCGATTGTCGATTGACAGACAGGAGTCGGAGGCAGAGATGTATACGCGGATCGTGGTTCCACTGGACGGTTCGGCGCTTGCCGAAGTGGCGCTTCCGCACGCGGAAGAGCTATCCCGGATGACCGGCGCGCCGCTGCATCTGGTGCGGATCGTCGACGTTGTGACGGGCCGTCCGTATGGCAGTTACCTGGCGGTCGAAGCAGCCGGTTTTGCGGAGGCATTGGAAGTCGAGGAACTGGAAGGTGCGGACTACCTGGCCGCACTGAAATTGCGGCTCGAGCAGGCCGGGTTCACGCTGACAACCGAGTTGCGTCGCGGTCCCGCCAGCCATGAGATCACGCAGGTCGCGAAGCCTGGAGACGTCATCATCATGGCCACGCATGGACGTGGCGGCCTGCGCCGGTGGTTGCTTGGCAGTGTTGCCGAGGAAGTGGTTCGACATGCGCCCGTGCCAGTCCTGTTGATCCGGGCCGATGGAATCGAAGCTGGTCACGAGGGAGGTCTGGCAACTCTCGGCGCCGGAGTACGGTTCGATACGTTCGACAAGCTGCCTGGCGCATGACATACGAGCATTCCTAACAACAACGGGGATTATGATCAAAGTCTCTGATGCGCTAACTGATCCGGCACTTTATCCGTGGGAGCCGGAGACGGTACAGCGCATCGATACCCACCTGTCTCACGTCTACCTGGCCGGCGATCGCGTGCTGAAGATCAAGCGGGCGGTCGACTATGGCTTTGTCGATTTTCGATTGCTCGAGGCTCGCCGGCAGTCGTGCGAAGACGAGTACCGACTGAATCGGCGGCTGACATCGGGCGTTTACCTGGGTGTCGTTCCGATCACTGAGGAGAACAACTCGTTCCGGGTCGATGGCTCAGGTGACATTGTCGAGTGGGGCACGGTCATGCGCCGGCTCCCCGCTGAGGGGATGCTCGACGAGCGAATCAGGCAAGGAGATGTACCCGCCGACCTGGGCCCGCGCCTGGGGAAGCGACTGGCAACATTTCACGCGTCGATCGCAAATACCTGCGGGCAAAGCCCAGGTCCGTACTCCGACACCTCAACGGCCGTCGTCTTGGACAACCTCGACGAGTTAGCGCCCTTCGGCGGACCAATTCTCGACGGTGACCAGTTGGCCATGGTGGATGAATCGCTGCGCGATTTCATCACCTTACATCGGACGCTCCTCGATCAGCGAGTCGCCGACGGCTGGGTACGCGAGGGGCATGGCGACCTTCGCGCGGAGCATATCTGTTTAGAGTCGAACGGGGAGATCCAGATCTTCGACTGTGTCGAATTCAGCCAGGAGATCCGATGCGCGGATGTCGTCAGTGACCTCGCCTTCCTCCTGATGGATTTGCACCGCTTGTCCCGGCCCGATCTGGCGCGCGATGTGAGCCGTGCCTACCGCGAAGCCGGGATCTCATTGCCGGAGGATCTGGTCAAGTTCTATTCAGCGCATCGCGCGTTGGTGCGGGCCAAAGTGGCGTGCCTTTCAATGGCGGGCGCGTCCGAAGAGTCCGCCACGCGCTACTGGGCGAGCGCGAGCGAATATCTCAACCTGGCGACCGCAGCTGCAGTGGAACCGTTGCCCGCGCTGATCGCCATGACCGGATTGAGTGGCACCGGCAAGTCTACAGTGGCGAGATCTGTCGGGCAGGCGCTGGGCGTGCGGGTACTCGCGTCCGATGTCACGCGTAAGCAGTTGGCGGGCGTGGACGGATCGGCGGCGGCAAAGTGGCAATCGGGAATCTACGGGCCGGACTGGACCGAGAAAACCTATGCCCGGCTGCTCGATGATGCGGAGGCGGAGATCAGGGCCGGGGAAGCGGTCGTCGTTGACGCCACCTTCCTCGACGAGCGCTGGCGGACGGAATTCGCGCGGCGCGGTCAGGACTTTGGGTCACCGGTGCTCTTCGTTCAAGTGACCTGCGATCCAAACGTAGTTGCGCGCCGGATCCAGGCCAGGGCGGCGAATGGAGGCAACGTATCCGACGCATCGCTCGAGACGTTCCGGGAACAGTCGCGAATGATTGCCGGCGAGCCCATCCGATTTCCCGACGGCTCGCATCAAGTGTCGGTTGATACATCGGCGGACAGCCCGGTCCGGGTTGGAGCCGTGCTCGAGAAGCTGCGGAACATCGGGGCGCTGATACCCGCGATCAGGTTCAAATCTGATCAGTGAGTGGCGGGACTCTCGGCGGTGTCGGCCCCTCGATCAGAGGAGTCCTGTTCGATGTCCGGCGGCGGCTCGGTCAGATCCACCTCGATCTCGGCAATCCCATCCTCGAAACGCGTGCGTTCGGGATATCCCAAGTCGCGCAGCAGGCTCATCATGCGGATATTTTCCGGTAACACGAGTGCGAAGAAGTGGCGGATGCCACGCTGAAGCGCCGCACTGATCAACGAGCGTGTCATGGCTGAACCGAGCCCTTTGCCCTGCCACGAATCGGTGACTAAAGCCGCGTATTCGGCACGATCGCTCCCCGGCGACCCTTCGTACCTGACCACCGCGATGATTTCAGTCGGCGCATTCGGGTCCAGCGCGACGATCGCGAACCGATAGACACCGTCGAGTTGGGTGAAGTAGCTGAGCTGGTCATCGGTCAGACGAGGCAATGCATGGACGTGCCGAAGGTAGATCGAGTAGGCGCTCAACCCGAGGTGGAAACGTTGCAACGCATCGGCGTCGGCAGACTGAATCGGCCGGATTGGAATCCGCGTCCCGTCATTCAAGATCACATATTGGTGCGGGAATGAATGCTCGCCCATCGACCTGATCGATCCGTCTTTAGGGCATGACGGCAATTACCGACACGCGCGGAACTCCGGAACGATTCTAGACGGGCATGCCTGTCAGCAACATGCACGAGCGTTCGCGGCACATGGCAAACCCGTGGCGATCGGCCAACCCGATTGCGTGTCAGTTGCCGGCTGCCCTGGCCCCGTTTGACCGCGGGTCGAGGTGTGGGATACCGGAGGACTGCTCGAGCAGCTTGGCGTACGCGCGTTCGTAGCCCGTCGTCATCGCTTCGGGCGAGAAGTGCGTTTCGACATGCTGCCGGCACTTCGCGCGATCAAGGGTCTCGACCTTGCGGACGGCTTCCACCATGTCGGTAAGAGTCTTGCAGATGAACCCGGTCTCGCCGTGTTTGACGACCTCGGGAACTGAACCGGCCCGAAAGGCGACCACTGGTGTACCGGTGGCCATTGCTTCGACCATCGTCAATCCAAAGGGTTCCGGCCAGTCGATCGGGAACAGGTAGGCGTACGCCCCGCCGAGCAGCTCATCCTTGCCTTGTTCATCGACTTCGCCGATGAACTCGATGATGCCCTTGTTGGCGCGTACCAGCGGCCGGATCGCATGTTCCCAGTACTCGCCGTCGATGGGATCGACTTTGGCCGCCATGATCAGTTTCATGCCCACGTCGCGAGCGATATCGATTGCTCGATCCGGTCGTTTCTCCGGGCTGATCCGGCCCAGGAAGACGAGGTAATCGCCGCGCTCCGGGCGGAAGTGGTAGTTGTCGATATCGACCGCGTTGTAGACGGTGTCGATCCAGTTCGCGCCCGGAAGATAGGTACGCTGATCCTGGCTGATGGAGACAAGCGGCTGGTCGCTGAAATCGTTATAGACGCGCTGAACTTCGGGGAGATCGAGGCGACCGTGGGTCGTCGTGATAGTTGGCCTTTGGTAAAGGCGCGCCATCGGGAACGCAAAGTAGTCGATGTGGTTGTGTATGAGGTCGAAATCGTCCTCGCGCCGCCCCAATTCGCCCAACTGCGTCATCGCGTATGCGAAATAGTCAGTGACGTCAGGGTCGAGCCGCAATCCCTGCGCGCTGCACGGCACGAGTCGCGCTGACGTCTGCGAATCCCCGGATGCGAACAACGTCACATCGTGCCCGCGTCGAACGAGCGTATCTGTCAGGATCGAAACGACGCGTTCCGTTCCGCCATATAGGGGAGGTGGCACAGGTTCCATGAGCGGGGCAACGATAGCAATGCGCGTCCGATCAAGCGCTCGCGGGGATGTGTTCATTGCAGTACCAGTCAGTTCAGTGCTTGTCGACAGCGTGAACGGTTTCGCGCGCGTCCACGTGCGATAAGTCGCGATAGGATCATGTTCAGTCTGTCGTCAGGTCGCGGACCAGCGGAGATTCTGCGGGCACGCGCGCCCGGCGCACAGACGTCGGACCACCTCAGCATAATGCGGACTCACTCGCGCAGATGCACACGCGTTACACTCTCACGATGTATTCCGCGCGCGGTGCCTGCGTCAACCCATTACAGGAATTTGATCATGCTCGATCACGATCTCGTGCTGAAAAGCGGCGAGCTTTATCTTGTTGGAAACACGCCAACCGACGGTAGCCGGGAGCATGCCAACGGACTTTATCTCCGCGACACTCGCCATCTCTGTCACTTCCGGGTGACGGTCAACGGGATCGAAATGGAAACACTCTCCGCGGTCCCGCACGACGCCACGCATGGTGTTGTAGTCTCAGCGAATCCGCACTTTCGGTCCTGCGACGGCGAAGTCATACCGGCCCAACACGTGCTCCTCGAGCAAGCGATCAAGCTCGACGATCGCATGTACGTAAACATCATTCTCCAGAACTTCTACCGGTTGCCCGTCAAGCTGAATCTCGACCTCGAGATTGCCGCTGATTTTCGGGATCTCTTCGATATTCGCGGTTTTCCCCGATCGGCGCGCGGCAAGTTTCGCCGCCCCCGGATTGAGGACAGCGAAATCACGCTCGGTTACACGGGGCTGGATGGCCTCGTCTCGTCCACCCGGCTGGTGTTTGATCGGCAGCCGGTCGTCAAGGTCAAGAAGTTGACCGAGGATCTGACCGAAGGCGTGGTCACGATCGTGCCGGGCACCGAGAACCTGACGCTTGCCCACGAGACCATGTACATGCCGGAGATCATCGCGAATTACGAGATGACGCTCGAGCCGCATGAGCGCTGGCTCCTCACAGTCGAAGTCGTTCCCCAACCCGCGAATGGTCTGAAGATTGTCGGGACGGTACCGCGCGAGGCCACGCCCGCGTCCATCTGGACCGATAACCGCATCTTCAATAAGTTGCTGCTGCGGTGCCGCCAGGATTTGGAGGGTCTCCAGACTTCCTTTCCGGAGGGGTCGCTGCCGGCGGCAGGTATTCCGTGGTACGTCGCCCCATTCGGCCGCGACAGCCTGATCACCGGTCTCCAGACGTTGCCGCTCTCTCCGCACCGGGCAATCGGCACGTTGCGCGTGTTGGCGTCGTTGCAGGGGACCAAGATCGACACGCGGCGGGAGGAGCAGCCGGGCAAGATCCTGCACGAAATGCGGTATGGCGAGATGGCACGACTCGGCGAGGTGCCGCATTCGCCGTATTACGGCTCGATCGACGCGACGCCACTTTGGATCTGGCTGTTTGCCGAGACGGTCGCCTGGACAGGGAACGAGGACCTGTTCCGCGAGTTGCTGCCGAATGCCCGGCTCGCGGTCGAGTGGATCTCGAAGTATGGCGACCTCGATGGCGACGGATTGGTCGAATACATCGGTGTTGCGCAGGACGTAGGCCATATCAACAACCAGGTCTGGAAAGACAGCTACGACTCGTTGAACCATGTCGACGGTACTCCCGCACAAGGCCCGGTTGCCGCGGTCGAAGTGCAGGGCTACATCTACGCCGGGCTGCGCAAGCTCGCGGAGGTTTGCGCGGTATTTGGCGAGGAAGCATGGGGATGCGAGCTCGAGGCGCAGGCAGAGACTGTTCGCGATCTGGTCGAGAGACTGTTCTGGCTGCCGGCCCATGAGTTTTATGCGCAGGCACTCGACGGAGCGAAAAAACCGGTCGCTGTGCTGACCTCGAATCCCGGCCACCTCTTGATGTGCGGCCTGCCGAGGCGGGATCGGGCTGAGACATTGATTCGGCGCATGCTCCAGTCCGATCTGGACAGCGGGCGCGGAATTCGTACCCTCAGCTCAGAGGCGCGCACGTACAATCCGCTCAGCTATCACAATGGCTCGATTTGGCCGCACGACAACAGCATGATTGCTGCCGGCTTTTACCGGTATGGCGACCGAAATGCCGGGCACGGCATCGCGACGGCCCTGTTCGATGTGGCGCAGGACGAGGATCTGTTCCGGTTGCCGGAGCTTTATTGCGGGTTCGCGCGGCACGGAAACTACGATGAAGCTCCGATTGGCTATCCAGTCAGCTGCTCGCCTCAGGCGTGGTCGGCGGGGGCGATTCCCCTCGTCATCTGCTCGATGCTCGGGATGGAAGTCGACCTGGCTAACCGGCGGCTTTCGATATCGCCGTCGCTGCCGAAGTGGCTCGACGAGTTGACGATCCACGATTTGTCAGTGCTCGGGTGCCGCGGAACGTTGACTGTGCATCGATCAGGCTCGGGCTTCGCGATCGATTGCGTCTCGTTGCCGATCCACACCTGAGCTCGAATTACGGACATTTGGAAGTCAACGAAAGAGGAGTGGCAGGTGGTCGGCCAGTCTAGTTTCGACCCGGTTGAGGAAGCGTTCGCACTGACCGCTGCGCTTGTCCGCGAGCGCAGTTATCCCGGCGAGGAGGGCGCTGTCCAGCATGTCGTTGCGAACTGGTTCCGGTCTAACGGCTTCGAGCCCGTGCTGCAATTCTCGGCGCCAGACCGACCGAATGTATTGGTCAGCATCGAGAACGGCCCAGGCCCGACGTTCTTGCTCAACGGACATGTCGACACTGTTCTCGCCGATTCGCACTGGGCTCACGATCCGTGGCTGGGCCAACGAGAAGGCGACCGGTTCTACGGCCTGGGCGCGTGCGATATGAAGAGCGGGGTCGCCGCAGCGATGCTGGCCACACGCGCCCTGGCCCGCGATGTCGGCTCTTGGGGCGGAACGCTGATTTTCACGTCAGTCGTTGACGAGGAGGCCTATTCGATCGGCGCGAACACGCTCATCGACGATGGGTTGACCGCGGATTACTGCGTGGTGACCGAGTCGTGCTGGGATTGGCCGTGCCTTGGATCTTTTGGCAAGTACCTGGTCCGAGTCGATGTGGCGGGACATGCCGCCCATGCCTCGTGGCCGGAGCGCGGAGTCAATGCTGCGGTCGAGGCGGCACGGTTCATCGCGCGGCTCGATCAGATCGCCTTGCCAACGCATCCGAAGATCCGTTCGTCGCAGTGCGTGCTCTCGTCGCTGAGCGGAAGTCCCCAATACGTGATCACCGTGCCGGATGAGGCGACGGTGCTGATCAATCGACACACGATTCCGGGCGAATCCGAAGCGAGTGTGCTCGCCGACTATCAGTGCTTGATCGATACGCTCGATTCGCCTGCGACATTCACGCTTTCAATCGATCCGCCGCGATATCCATCGTGGGAGACTTCGCCAGATCATCCATTGATCCAGAAGTTCGCCGCCAGGTACGAGGCGGTGTCTGGTCATGCCCCGAAGTACGGCTACACCGGATATGGTGACCCCAATCTCTTCTCATCGCGAGCAGGGATTCCGACGTTGATGTTTGGGCCACTCGGCGGCAACTTCCACGAAGCCGGCGAGTGGGTGGACCTGCCGTCGATTGCCGCGACCAGTCAGATCCTGGTCGAGCTGGTACGGGACATGCTTCCGCCTGCTCGTTAGCCGCGCACGGCCCCGAGCGTCAGGCCACGCACGAGCACGCGCTGCGCCAGGAGCGCCAGGACGAGCGGTATGGCAATGATCAGCACGATGTGGCTTCCTACGTGCTCGAAGTCGACGCCGTCGCGTTGATCCAGGAAGGCGACCGAGATCGGTGCAGTTGCCGCCTTGTATCGCGCGTTTGTGACCGCGAACATGAACTCGTTCCAACTCAGGGCAAATGCCAGAACACCGACGGCCCACAGGACCGGCGTCACCAGCGGAACCGCGATCTGCCGGGCGACCGTGATATCGGAGGCTCCATCCAGGCGAGCCGCGTCGATGATATCCGCCGGAATATCACGCAGCGCGGAGTCGAGCACGACGATCGCGATCGGCAACCCGAAGCACGTATGGACCGCGATCAAGCCAGGCAAGGTGTCCTGGATTCGCAGGGCGACCGTGAGCAAGGCAAACGGAGTCAACATCACGACTGGCGGCAAGATCCGCGGCAGGAGCGCGATCGCCAGCACGCCGGATTTTGCGCGCGGTTGATTGTGGAACGCGCGCAGCCCGATGGCGGTAGCCATGCCGAGCATTACGCAGAGCGTCGCCGTGGCCAGACCGACGATCAGGCTGTTGCGGAGTCCGTAGTAGAGGCCGTTGACCTCGTACCGGTTGTTCCACTCCCATTTCCAGTGATCCAGTGATGCTGGGAACTGAATTACTGGAAGGATCAGACTGCCGTACTGGAGCCGGAGTGGTTTGAGGGACGAGGCGAATGCCCACCATATCGGGAATAGCGTCCAGGCGAGGGCAAGTCCGATAGCTGCCCAGATCCCGGTGCGCGAAATCGCGCGCTTCGCGGTGCGCGTCGCAGGTCGATGTTGCATGCCCATGTCCTGCCTTGAGCGAAGCATATCTGCAGTCCGCCATCCCTGGAAGGGCGTGCTACGCACCCGGTTGCCCGTTTCCGGTACGCTTTTGGGGAACATAACGGTCCAAAATCCTGAGGAGGCTCGGATGGAAACTCGACGTCTTGGACGGACAGGTCACGAGAGTACCGTGGTCACGCTCGGCGCATTCGCGTTCGGAGTGCTTGATCAGGACGGAGCGGATGGGCTGATCGAGGCCGCGCTCGGCAGGGGCGTCAACCAGATCGACGTTGCTCCGAGTTATGCCGATGCGGAAGTTCGACTCGGCAATTACCTGAAGCGCAATCCGCTGCCCGACGTCTTCATCAGTTGCAAGACCCAGCAACGCTCCCGTGCGCGGGCCATGGACGAGCTGCACCAGACGATGGACCGGCTCGGTCGCGACCAGCTGGACCTCTATCAGCTCCATGCCGTCTGCAACGAGGCTGACCTGGATGCCTGCTTTGCCGCAGGCGGCTCAATGGAAGCACTGCTCGATGCGCGACAAGCGGGACTCGTGCGCAACCTTGGCATTACCGGGCACGGATGGCAAGCACCCGCAACCCATCTTGCGGCGCTGGACCGATACCCGTTCGAAACTGTGATGACCTCGGCTAACCTGTTCATGGTCCAGGACGATGACTTCCGCAGGGACTGGGAGTCGCTCCTCGACCGGTGCAAGCGGGACGATGTCGGCGTCCACCTGCTCAAGGCAACCGCAAAGACCTCATGGGGTGATCGCCCGCATGAGTACACGACCTGGTATGAGCCATTCACTGCCGTCGAAGACGTCAACCGCGCCGTCTCCTGGGCCTTGAATCAGCCCATCACAACGATGTGCAGCGCAGGTGACCAGTCGCTCTTCGAGACGATTTGCGACGCGGCGGAACGGTACGACGCGATCGACGAGGCGGCGCAGCGAACACTTCTGAATCAGTCCGCCTACGGGGATATCTTCGTCGAGGCGTGATCAGCCGGCGAGCGCTTAGGGCTCGATAGTCATGTCAAGCTGGACGTCTTCCCAGCGGATGTTGCCGTCCATGAGCTGGCTCATTCGCTCGAAGAACTTGTGTTGCTCTGGCATTTCGGCAAGCGCGCGATAGGTCTTCTCGTCCTGGGCGAGGGCGATGAACAACACCTCATCTGGATGCTCGGTGGACTTGCCCGTGAACTCCACGAACCGGCCAGGGATCTTCGGGCGAATATCCCGCACCCACTCCGACATAAGGCTGTCGAACTTCTGCTCGGATCCCGGCTTCGGGCGAGCGCGACCGATCGTTCCAAACATTTGCGGTCCTCCTCGGTTATTCGAGTGTCACCGACGGTTCTGGTACGCGGATTATATCGTCGCCCGGCGTAAAGTAAACATGGCGAAAATATAGGCCCCGGCGCCGATCTGGCGGTTCATAATTGACTCGTCAATCGTGGTAATCGCTGGAGGTCAGTTCGGTGGTGGTGCGGGATTTGTCATGGCCAATGGCGCTCAACCTTGGCGTCAAGACTGCTTTGGTCGGTCTACTCCTCTTTGCTGTTCTCAACCCGGACATGCAGCAGTTCCAGGGCAAGGCCATGACGGGACGAGCCCTGACCTATCCAATCGCCATCGTCATCGTGCCGATCGGATACTGGATCCTGCACCGCTCGCGGCCCAACCTCGCGTATCCCCATATTCTCGACATGTTGCTCGGACTGCCATTTCTGATCGACGTTGCAGGCAACGCGCTGGATCTGTACGACACGATCGACTGGTGGGACGACCTCAACCACTTCGTCAACTGGGCGATCCTCTGTGCCGCGTTCGGTCAGCTGCTCCTTCATTTTCCGTACGGGAAGTGGACGATGGCGGGATTGATCGTCGGGTTCGGGAGCGTATCGGGCGTGATCTGGGAGATCGCGGAGTACTTCACCTTTGTCCGCGGTGGCCCTGAGGAAGCGACCGCGTATACCGACACGCTTGGTGATCTTGCGCTCGACCTTGCTGGCGCGATCGTTGCAGCCTGGATTACGGCGTGGCTGCTTCGGCCGAGGTCGGTGGCGGCTGACAGCGCAGGCAGACATGACTCGTCCGCCCTCCAGCAACCAGCGTAACGAGCGCCCGGCCGCAACGAGGGCACGGTTCGCCACGCCGGCCGCGCCCGTAGACGCGCAGGCGCCCCTGATTTGTGCCGGCCTCCCCATTGCCATCCCGGTATGAGGAAAAGGTGGTCCCGCGGTTCTCGATTCCGGACCGCAACACGGTCTTGATCGAGCGGACAAGACTGGCAATCTGTTGCCCAGTCAATTGACCCGCCGGCCGCAACGGGTGAATGCTCGAGCGGAAGAGGGCCTCATCGGCGTAGATATTGCCGACACCGGCCACGATGCGCTGGTCGAGAATCATCGCCTTGATGGGAGCCTTGCGGTTGACAATGGCACTCGCCAGGTAGGCGGCCGTGAACTTGCCTGACAGTGGTTCCGGTCCGAGTTTGCCTTCGAGCGGGGAGCGGTTTTCCGGCGAGCGGTATTCGATCCGGCCGAACTTTCGCTGATCCGCGAAGCGCAGGGACTGCCCGTCGTCGAGCCAGAACACGATGTGTTCGAAGCGGACCGGATCGACGTCGGCCGGCATCGTCAAAAGAGAGCCGGTCATGCGGAGGTGCACGATCAGGCCGCCGTCGTCGTCGAAGTCGATCAAGAGGTACTTGCCGCGACGCCGGATGTCGATGATCGAGCGGTCCCGGACGAGAGCAGCAAACGAATCAAGGTCCATAGCTCCCAGGACGCCAGGGAAGTCGCGAACACGTATGTCCGTGATGGTCCGGCCGACGAGCAATGGGAGCAGGGACCGGCGAACAGTTTCGACTTCAGGGAGTTCAGGCATGGTGGCTGGTAGGATTGCCGGTGTCGTCGGCAGCGGGCGAATGCGGGTAATCGTGGGCGGGACTGGCAATGGAAGACTGCATCTTCTGCAAGATTGTACGTGGTGAGATTCCTTCCACGCGAGTGGCAGAGAGTCAGTGGGCGATCGCCTTCGAAGACATCGCACCGAAGGCGCCGGTCCACACCCTCGTGATCCCGAAGGAGCACATTGCCGCGCTGCATGAGGCAACTGATGCCGATCGAGAATTGCTGGCCGACTGCCTGCTACTCTGCAATGAGGTGGCGCGCATCAAGGGTGTCGACGAAAGCGGATATCGGGTCGTGACAAGTGACGGGCCGGACGGCGGTCAGGAAGTTGCCCATTTGCACTTCCATGTTCTCGGCGGTCGCAAGCTTCAATTCGGGGTGTAATCAATGACGGATTCGATCAAGGCCCGCATGGAGGCCGATCTCAAGGTCGCGATGAAGGCCGGCGATGTGACGGCCAGGGAGACGCTTCGCTTCACGCTGGCGGCGCTCAAGAACGCGGAGATCGACAAGCGCTCGGCGCTGACGCCCACCGAGGAGATGGATGTTCTCAAGACGCAGTCCAAGCGGCGCGTCGATTCGATCGAGCAGTATCGCGCGGCAGGTCGGGTCGATCTGGTTGACCGGGAAACCGCGCAGCTCGAAGTGCTCAAGCGGTACATGCCGACGGAGATGAGTGATGACGAGCTGACCGCACTGGTGCGCGATGCGGTTGCCCGAGTGGGCGCCAGCAGCCCGAAGGAGATGGGCAAAGTCATGCCAGTCGCGCTCAAGGCGGCCGGTGATCGGGCCAGTGGCAAGCGGGTCAGCGATGCTGTCCGGCAGGCCCTGGCCGGTGGAGCATGATGTCGGCCCCGAGCGTCCATGTCGAGGTCATCGTGATCCGGAAGACTCCGGTACCGGACGTCGTTACCGAGGACCGGATCACTGACCTCGTCAATTTCTGTCTCGTGGAGGAAGGGGCAAGCGGGCCGTGGCAGGTAGCGATCGCTTTCGTGGACGAGGGGGAGATTGGCCTGCTCCACGACCAGTTCATGGGCGATCCCTCGCCGACTGACATCATCACCTTCCCGTACGAGGACCCTGATTTTTCAGGCGGGGATATCGCGATCTGCGTACCAGTCGCTGCCGGCAATGCTCACGAACAAGCCAACTCCTTGAGTAAGGAGCTGGGATTCCTCGTGCTTCACGGTTTGCTTCACCTGCTCGACTATGACGACACGGTCGACGACGATCGCGCGGCCATGCTGGCACGTCAGCAGGTCATTCTCGACAAGTGGCTCGGTCTTAATCGCTGATGAGCGTGGACCGCAGCACCTCCGCTGCGAATAGCGCGGATCGGCGCTGAACTTCCTCGTACGACGTCCGAATCGGGAACGCCTTGTACCCGGATCGGGCTCCGGCGACTGCGACCTCAACCAGAGCAGCCCACGTCGCAGATCCGGTCGGCTCGTATGAGACGGAGATGCCCATGCCAAGGGTGGCATCACTCTCGACCGCAGATTCTGCGAAATGCTGCGCGAGACCTTCGGAGCCGATTGGCTGCATCGTGCTGGTGATCAATACCGAATCCGCTCCCGGATTCTCGGCAAGTACTGACGCAAATCGCCCGCCACCACCGGCATCGCAGATTGCGACCGTGTAGCCGAGCGTTTGCAGCAGGCCAAGGAGCGCTCCGGACAGAGAATCTTCGTCGCGACCGTAGACGTACGCGCCAATGAGGTTTTCGATCTCGGTCACGCACGCATCTCGCCTGGACGATGCGTCATGGTCGTTCTCGGCGATGGCAGTGACGCGCACGTGGACGCCGTCATCCTTGGCATAGGTAGCGATGACCGGATCCGCGCGCTTCACGAGCGTATCGAGGGTTTGCTCGACCATCGATTCGCCGATGCCGATGGTCTTCAGCGTGGTCGAGCGCACGATCTGGTCGAAGCGAAGCGTTGAGATGCGCGGCAGCACCTGTTCGCTCCACATCCTGAACATCTCGCGAGGTACTCCAGGCATCGCTACGATGACCTTTTTGCCGGTGCGCACATACCAGCCCGGCGCCGTTCCAATAGGATTGGGCATCGGTTGGCTAGAGGGAATGACCCATGCCTGCTTCTGGTTGCGTTCGGGCATTTCGAGGCCGCGACCGGAGAAGAAGTTCCGGATTATTTCGAGCAGGCCGTAGTCGATTACCGGTTGTTCGCCCAGCACCTGGGAGATCGCCTCGCGGGTCAGATCGTCCTCCGTCGGTCCGACGCCTCCAGTACAGACGACGATGTCGACGTCAGTCAGCGCTCTCGCAATGACTTCGGCGATGCGGTCGCGGTTGTCGCCGACCTGGGTGACGAGCGTGACCGGGATGTTGAGAAGGGCAAGTTGCTGTTCGAGGAAGGTGCTGTTGGTATCAGTGATGTAGCCGCCGAGCAGCTCATCGCCGATCGAGAGGATTTGCGCGCGCATATGGTGCTGCCTCCAACGAAAAGACCCGCCCGGATATCGGAGCGGGTCTGGTACCCCCGGAGGGACTCGAACCCCCAGCCTTCTGATTCGAAGTCAGACGCTCTATCCGTTGAGCTACAGGGGCAGTCGCCGGCGGAATTCTATCATGCTCCCGGCAGAATTCCCCGACATAAGCCCTCCGCTCACTTGAGCCGGGCGAGGATCGGGGCGAAGGCATCCATCAAGTGGTCACGGAGCACGAAGTAGGTAAAACCAAGGGTCTCCCGGTAGGCCCGGATATCGTCCGCGATGCTTTGCTCACTGCCAATCAAGAGGAATGGCGAGTCTCGCCAATTGGCTGGGTCCTGCTCCCATTCCTTGCTCAGGCGCTCGATTGAGGCTTGCCGGTTGTCGGTGACATCCAGCACCTGAGTCAGGCTGTTGAACTCGATCGAATCGAAACGCTCGGGCGCGACCGAGCGGATAAAATCGACCTTCTGTTCCAGGCCGGGCACGGTCATTTCGTCGAGCGAGAAGTCTCCGCCGGTCGGTCCCATGGCAGGTAGCAGGCCGATGATATCGGCCCCGCGCGCTGCCATCTCCATCATGCGTCGCCCGCCTGCCCCGATCAGGATCGGCGGCCATGGTTTCTGGACGGGCTTGGGCATGCCGTCGTAGTCGGTTATGCAAAAATGCGTGCCCCGGAAGTTGAATGGGCCGTCCGCAAAGAGGCCCTTGAGGACCGCGATACTCTCGCGAAGCCGATCAACGCGAATCGGGGCCGGGTCAAACGGAATGCCGGTCCAATCGAAGTCCGGAGGATATGACCCGCCCGCGCCAATCCCGAGCTCGAAGCGACCTTCCGAGAGCAGGTCGAGCGTGGCGACGTCCTTTGCCAACAATGCGGGGTGACGGAGGTCGTTTTGAAGTACGAGCTGGCCGATGCGAAGCGTCCTCGTCGCCTCGGCTGCGACCGCCAGGGCCGGTGCGATACCAAACTGGGGACCGAAGTGATCGGCCATAAGGAGCACGTCGTAGCCCAGCGCCTCGATCTTCCTCGCCTTCTCGCGCCACTCCCGCGCGGAGTCGGCGCGCTGCGCCTGGATCGCAAAGCGAAACGGTCGAGTCGAATGTGTTCCCAAGACTGCTCCCTGCACTGCCAACCGAAAAGCCGCGGTCGTCGATCATACCCGGTCGGGAGCTTTCCCCGGCACTGCATTGGTGCCGCGCTCGATTGACGCGATGCGCACCTGCTGCGCACCATTGCGGGCATGAGCAATGCGCAACGCTTCTGGCGTCAGGCAGTTGAAGACCGGCTACCGGTGCTTGTCATCGCAGCGATCGTCGTCGGCATCGCGATCGGCATGGATGGAGATGGGCGCCGGTTCGTAAATGGAATCGGCGGTGTGCTTTGGCTGGTTGGGGCGTTCCTGATCTTCACGCGGTCCGTGGCGAGCGGAGTGACCTGGCGGCAGATCGGCCTGGTGATTGTGGTCATACTCGTGCTTTCGTCGCTGATTCGGCCGACTGATCCGGTTTGGGCGGTGATTGGGTTTGGGTGGGGCGGTGTCGTCGTTGGGTTTGCCGGGCGGGATCTGGGATCGAAACTCGGGGCAATGCTCGGGGCGCTCTGGTTGCCGGCGCATCTGTTCATTGCGGTCGTCCGGGCTGGAATCCGGGAATTGCGGGATCAACCGGCAGCCCTGCGGACCGATCCACCGCCGACGGCGGTGTTCGTGCCCCTGATCATGGTGCTGGCCGCATGGCTATTTGCCGCGCTCGCCGCCGAGTGGCGTATGGGTCGGGCAGACGGCAAGTTGCTGGTTCCGAGGAGTCCGGTGCGATCTCGCCAGGGGCCAGGGATACGCTGACCGTCGGGTAGAATTGAACCTCCGAGTTAGCTCGCTGCGAATGGACGGTAGGGAACCGGGTTATGTTCAAGGGTATCGTCACCAAGATCGCCAGGGACATGTGGGAGAGCGCGGGCAAGACCGAGACGGGTTCGGCCGCACAGCCCCCCGTTCAGGCGCAAGATGCACCGCCGGTGAGCGATAGAGAGCCCGAGATCCAGCAGATCGAGACCGATATCCAATTCCCGTACTACCCGGGCGAGGGTACCGCCTGTGGTGCATCCTGCCGGTGCCGGTGGCACATCGATGTGCGCTGGAGCGACGAATACCAAAGCAACGCGACCTATGCGACTTGGCAAACCGCTGGCGATGCCTCGGTTTGCCCGGACTGCCAGCGGCGCACCGACGAATGGCATGACGTCCTGGTGCGCCTCGAACCGAGCTGAAATCGGCGGT
>DASQCG010000563.1:0-4873 GCA_035634825.1 Thermomicrobiales bacterium
CGGTGTTGGGCATGATTCTGGGTGTGCTTGGTCTCGCCGCGCTCTACCTCTCCTGGCGCATACCAGCCGGCGCCGGCGGTGATCACGGGTACGACGGTCTCATTCTGCTGTTGACCGGTCTGATCAGTGCCCTGTTTGCCATCCAGAATGCGCGCCTCTTCACGGCCGATGCCCCAGCCTGGTTGCTGCTGGCGAGCGGCTGCACCATGTGGTCTCTCGGCTATTTCCTGCGGGACAACACGGAGCCTACCTTCGTCCTGGCCTATACCGGGTTCTTCATGGTAGCGGCACTGCTGCTGATCGTCGGGTGCATGCGGTTGGCCGGCATCACCATCTCTCGCAGCAACTGGCGACAGCTGACGGTCGATCTCGTCCCCCCGATTGTGACGGTGCTCACCGTGGGCTGGCTGATTGAGATCGGCTCGTTCGTGCAGTCTCGCGACGTTGAGCAGCACTTCCGGATCGCTGCCGCGCTGCACGGGCTGGCTGCGGTCGCCCTGATCGTGGTCGGCATCTTCGGGATCTTTATGTGGCGGCAGTTGCGCGCACACCCGGCCGTGCAGACGGTTATGGCCGGCCTGGCCATACTGGCGGTCGCCGACGGGCTCTGGCTCCAGCGCTGGATCGACCGCGACGAGCGGTTTGGCGCCTGGGCGGACGCCGTGTTCTGCATTGCCTTCGCGACTATCGCAATTGGCGGTCTGCAAGCTCGCCTCCGCCTGCCAAGAAGTGTCGAACCCGCGGCCCCGGGTCAGGCTTTGCCCCTCCGGATCAGGCAGCGTTCGACGTCGCTGTCGCTGCTCGCCTTGCTGGCGCTCGCCGGCGGTCAGGCACAGTGGGGCCAGTTGACGCAGGACGGGATCGCCATCGCCGCCGCGGCTGGCCTTTTCGTCGTGATCTTCGTCATGATGTGGGAGGATCTGGTCGCCGAGCGCCAGACCGTGTTGACCGAGGAGATCGATCTCCTCAGCGAGCGCATCGATGGGCTGATCTCGCAGGTTGGGCGGGACCCGCTGACCGGGCTGATGAACCGGCGGGCGTTCCAGGAGCGACTTGAGCACGAGCTCGGCTCCGGCCGGAGAATGGGTCACTCGGTCGCGATTGCGCTGATCGACGTCGACAACTTCAAGCAGGTCAACGACAACCTCGGCCACGGTGTCGGCGATCAGGTGCTCCAGGCCGTCGCCTCGGTCCTGATCGGAGCCTGCCGTGCCAGCGACATTGCCGCCCGTTACGCCGGCGACGAGTTCGTGATGATCCTGCCGGGTGTCGATGAGGAGATCGCCGGACAGGTCTGCCGGCGGATCGGCGAAAGTGTGCGCCGGGTCAACGATCAGCTCCGGCCGGTCTCGAACATTGGCGTGACGCTTTCGATCGGCGTCGCCGTCACGCACAAGTGCAAGCGGAACGTCGCACAGCTCGTCGCGATCGCCGATGCCGCCATGTACGACGCCAAGGAAGGCGGCAAGGACCAGGTTGTCGCGGTCAATGCCGATACGTTGGTCTCGACTACCGTCTGGGGCGCTGATCCCGCGACCTCAGCTCTGGTCGAATCGTGGCCGCTCGCCGAGGATCGCCGCAGCGCCATCGAGCATCGCCAGGTCGGCTAGCACGTCCCACGGCACACTAATTCGCAGGCGTAGCGCGGCCGCCACATTGCATGTCCCCGGAATCAACACGCCTCGGACTGCAATGGGCCGCATCTCAGCGCCCGCGGCTAAAGGCGCGGGCTCAGTTCAAATAAGGCCCTCCGGGACTCACAAGGAGTCGGCTTCAGCCGCCTTATCGTTCCTGAGCCCCGACCTTCAGTTCGGGGCGGGGAATGACCGAATACTGCCTGGCGCTCGAACCCCGTAGATGCGCGGTGGCTGCGCTGCGCCGAATTTACCGGTGGTCGCTAATCCGCTGAGGTCTGCTCGACTGACGCGGTAGTCGTGGTTGAGGCAACTGGTGTCGCATGGGATCGTCGCTTGCGGAGACCGCTACGGGTGTCCTCCGAGACGGCGCTGTATTCCTGGTAGTAGTACCCGCTGTCGCCCTTGTCGCCCTGCTGATTGAGCACCACGCCGATGATCCTCGGCGCGCCCCGATGCAGAATCTGCACCGCCCGCTTGAGCGCATCGAGCCGGGTCTTGCCGCCGAGGCTGACCAGCGCGGTGCCGTCGACGTGCGCGGCGATGATCAGCGGATCGCTGACGGCAAGGATCGGCGGCGAGTCGACAACGATCACGTCCACCGCGTCGCGCAGATCCTGCAGGATCTGGCGCAAACGGTCCAGGCTGAGAAGATCGGCCGGATTCGGCGGCAATGGGCCGGACGGGATCACCGACAGGTTCGGCACCATCGTCTCGCGCGCCGCCCAGTCCCACTCGCGCTCCGGGTGGGCCAGGAGCGTGCTCAAGCCGCGATCGTTCGCGACCCCGAAGATCCGGTGCTGGGTCGGCCGGCGCAGATCGGCATCGATCAACATCGTCACGAAGCCGCCCTGGGCCAGGGCCACTGCCAGGTTGGCCGAGATCGTGCTCTTGCCTTCGCCCGGATTCGGGCTGGTCAGGCTGATCGTGACCAGCTCCCGCGTGGCCGACGCAAACTCGATATTGGCGCGCAAGAGCCGGATCGATTCGGCCGGCACACCCTTCGGGTCGTCGAGCATGAAGAGTTGGGACCGGCCGGACTTGATTCGATCGATTGTGCGGACCGTGGCCAGCAGCGGGCCACCGACGAGCTGCGGGAAGTCGAGTGTCGACTTGACCGTGTTGTCCATGTAGTCGATGAGGACGATCAGCCCGGCGGCGAGCATCAAGCCGAGCAGGATGCCCAGCACGATGTTCATCAACTTGCGCGGGGCATAGGGCCCGTTCGGTGGGACGGCATTGCTGAAGACACGAACGGCATCGCCCGGATTGGCGATCACAGTGCCGATCTGGGTCTGGAAGAGCTGGATGTTGTCCTGGTCCCGATCGATGTCGACCTTGAGGTCGGCGATCTGGTTCACGACCGCGTCGGTTCCGGCATCCGCTGAGCGTTCCAACTCGAGTATCTGGGCCCGCTTGGTGTCGATCTCCGTCTTGAGGTCGGCAATCCGCTGCTGGAGCTCGCCGGTGCGCTGGCGGACACTCGCCTCGTTGCGCGAATCGACGACCTCGACCAGCTGCCCCGCGATCAGATTGGCAATCGTCGCGGCAGTTTCTGGATTGGTATCGGAGACGCCGATGATCAGAAGCGACGTGCCGGAGTCGACCCGGCTGCTGACCTTCAGGGCGAGCGCCTCGGTATCGATCGGCGGGGTGATCTGCTGGGCCGCGGCTTGCAGCACCGCCGGGTCCTTGACCAGGCGCTGGTAGGTCTTGGCCTGCCGCTCAGAGCCGAGCAGAATCTCGTAGGCGTTGTCGTTGGTCGATGAGGCCCGGACTTCGAGCGAGACCTCAGCCCGGTACAGCGGATCCTGCCGCGAGGTGTAGATGAGGGCCAGGAAACCGAGCGCGAGAGGCAGTGCGATGACGAGCCACCAGTGCCGGAGCGCACTGTGGGCGAATTGTCGGAGGTCGACGTCCAAATCAGGGTCCCCGTCTGGCTGGATTGTTCAGGCATCCGCACGGGGACGGCACGAGACCGGTCTCCGCAAAATCCAGTCTAGGGAGGGGCTACGCCAAATGTGCGGGGTGGTGACGCCCGAAAGTCCCGGATCAGTCGGGACAAGGCGTCAGCGCTCGTTCTCGTACCGCTCGAGGACGAAGCGGGCGTGGTCGATGATCTGCTCGATCGCCTGCTCGAGCCGGTAATCGCGGTCGCCGCCTTCGCGCACGTTCAGCTCCAGCCGGGGGTGAATCCGGACCCGCTTCCAGCGCTCCTCTTCCGGGCCGCTCCGCACCGCGAAATGGGCCTCGAGGTCAGCGGTCGACGCGGCATCGAGTCGTTCCCGGATCTGATCAAGCGCGCTGACCTCGGTCTTGAGCTCGGCAATCCGCAGCAGGCGCAGCAGGTGGTCGCGGTCGTAGGTCGCCGACGGTCCCCGGCCGTGTGCGGCGCGGATGAGCCCTTCCTGGATGTAGTAGCGGATCGTCCGGCTGGAGAAGCCGGTGAGCCGCTCGAGATCTGCCATCGAATAGCGTTGGTTCGACTGCTGCCGCACCTCCGACGGGATGCGCACGAAGCTCGAACGGACCAGCGTATCCTCGGGATTGCTCATCGCGGCGCTCATGACCGCCGCGCGGCGGCCAGCACCGCGCGGACGCGGGCCGGATCGACCGGGTTCGTGACGACGCCATCGACCTTCATCGCCGTGCCGACGATGAATCCGGTCGCGCCGGGCATGGTCGGGATCGATTCGGGCGTAGCCCCGCTGCCGACGTAGATTGGCGCGGCCGTGTGGTCTCGCAGCCGGGCCACGGCGTCCGGATCGGCCGCGGCGCCGGTGGCCGGGCCGGTCAGGATCAGTGCCGCGGCGAAGGCCCGCTCGACCGCGTCGTCAGCCTGCTCCTCGATCGAGCGCTCGACCAGCGGCGCGGCGTGCTTGACATCGAGATCGGCCCAGACCTCAACCTCGGCGCCGAGCCGCTTGATCTCCTGCTGGACCGCATGCGCGCAGCCCTGGATGATGCCCGACTCGGTCTGCATGACCCCGACATAGACATTGGCGCGGACGAAGCGGGCTCCGGTCATTGCCGCGATCGAGACGGCGGTCAGGACATCGTTGCGGAGCACGTTGACGCCGATCGTGAGGCCGAATTCGCGCTGGACTGCGTCGACCACCCGGGTCATCGCACTCGTCGTGGCGGCGTCGACCCGCTCGCGCACGAAGGGCAGATCGCCGTAGTTCTCGACGATGACCGTGTCGATCCCCGCCTCGCGGTAGATCTCGGCGTCGCGCCGC
>DASQCG010000564.1:0-24865 GCA_035634825.1 Thermomicrobiales bacterium
CGCCGACCAACACTCCGGCCGTCACCGCGGTTCCGACGAAGCAGGCGACTTCGGCCAGTGACTCGAATCGGGTGCAGATGAAGTACCCGACGGTGACTACCACGCCAGAATCGATCACGTTCGACAACGGCAACTCGGGGAGTTCGGACGGTCAGTCCGGTTCCAGCCAGATCGACCAGGCGCCCCAGAACGCAAATGGCGACCGGTCGTACAGCTTCTATGCGGTGACTGACGTTGACCTATTGATCGTTGTCGACCAGGTCGTCGTTTGGCAGCAACCGCTGGTGGCCGGGCAGGCGACAGGTTACTTGACCGGCTCGACGTTCGTAGTGTCGATTTCCGGGGCCGATTCGATCGTCGTCCTCGATGGCAACGGCACCGAAACGACCATGTCCGGTCCCGAGTTCACGCTTCCGTAGGCTTCGCTCTCCCGGCGCCCTTCCCAACTGGAACGACCATCCTGGCCCTCGCTGGCAAGATTGCCATCTCTACCGGGGTTGATCCCACGACATCACCATCGAGCTGGACCGGCATCGGCGGGTCGGAATCGATCCAGACCTGCCTGGTACGCACGTGCAGAACGTGTGCCGAGCGCTCCAGCGACTTTGTCAGGAAGTGCGCGATGACAACCGCGATCTGCGTTCCGCTCGCGGCAGTAATTGCCACCATGTCGAGCATGCCGTCGGTTGAGGTAATGTCTGGAAGAACGGTCATGCTCGGACGAACGATGCCCGCACCGTTGGCCACGAGCACCATCGGCGACACGAACTCCAGCTCGGCGTTATCGGTTCGGACGTGGAACCGGGCCGGCGGCATCCGCAGGCTCTTGGCGGCGCCAGGCAAATAGGCAATCCAACCTGCCCGTCGCTTCAGGGCGGCATTGGTCTGATCGAAGATTCGGCTGTCGAACCCAGCTCCGGCCATGTGCAGGAACATACGCCCGTTGCACGTGGCAGCGTCCATGATTCGGATTTCGTGACGGCCGAAGATGAGATTGCCGACTTCGGTCGGATTGATCGGCGCGCCGATCTCGTGGGCAATGACATTGGTGGAGCCGCCCGGCAGAATCGCGAGCGGGGTCGGCACGTTGCCGATTGCCGTCAGCGTTTCCGCGACCGTACCGTCTCCACCGACCGCCACGACCACATCAACGTCGCGCGCCTGAGGCTCGAGCTCTCCGGCTCCAAACGAGGTTGGGTGCGTCTCGATGATGCGCCAGTCAACCGTGGAGGGTGCCGCGGCGCGAAGCTCTGCCAGAAGGCGCGGCGCATTGCGTCGCGCCATTGGATTGACGACGACCAGCGCTCGGTCAATGGTCGGGGTGTCCACTTGATCCACCTGCGGTTCAGGCGGATTTCTTCGAGCCGGGATCCGGCCCGAAGAGCTGCTCAACCAGCTTGTTCGTCGCCCAGGTGGCGATCGCCGCCATGATCAATCCGATGATGCCCTGTGCCAGGTTTCGAGTCATTTGCGATTCCTGCTCCCCAATGTCGTGCTTTTGGTTACGGACCGACCGCCGTTTCCACCCGATTGTAGAACCGCTACTACTATCATTTACCGGCGACGGCCACCGAATGCAAGTATTCCGAGCGGCAGCAGGATGACTCCGATCACGAGCGTGATGTCAGCCAGCGACAATGAACCGACGAATGTTCGCGATGCTCCCGGGAACAACTCGAGGATGCGCGCAAACGGATTGGTCACTCTGAAGATCTGGCGGCCCACCCAGTATCGGTCCGAGATCTCAAGCGCCTTCAGGACTGCGCGGCTGACAAAGACGGCACCGGCCGCCGCGTACGCGTTGAGCATGATCAGTACCGGCAGATTTGATGTCTGGCCTCCGTCCGATGGCGGGGCCAGCGACGGGAGCCGAGACGAGCTGCTCATGACCGCGCAAGCATCGCGGATAGCCGCTCGATAATCGCTGCCGCCATCCGCTCCTTGACCATGCGAGGCAGGGTCTCCGGATCGGCGGAGCGGGTGATCAGTGTGGCGGCGATCGTCGTCGAGCCAATGGTGTCCACCGCGTCATTGACCACGACCATATCCAGGTTCTTCCGCGTCAACTTGTCGGTTCCGTTGCGCACGTGGTCGCTCGTCTCGGCGGCAAAGCCGATGCGGAGGATTGGGGCGTCGCGCAGGCCGCCGATGATGTCCGGATTGCGGTCCAGTTCTACCGTCAGGCCCACCTGACCTTCCTTCTTCTTGATCTTCTCGAAGCTTGGCCGGGACGGTCGGAAATCGGCCACGGCAGCAGTCATCAGAATCGCATCGGCGGTCGGAACGTGTGTGTGGACGGCGGTATTCATCTGTTCCGCACTTTCGACTCGCACGACGCAGGCGCCATAGGGTGTTGGCAGGTTGCTCGGCCCGGTGATCAGAACGACGTTCGCGCCGGCGTCAAGCGCGGACTGCGCCAGCGAATATCCCATCCGGCCGCTCGAGCGGTTGCCGATGTAGCGGACCGGATCCAGCGCCTCGAATGTTCCACCGGCGGTGACGACGATCTTCGTGCCGGCCAGCGGTCCGCCCAGACCGATTGCCTGGCGGACAGCGCCGGTAATAATCGCGGCCGTCGTGAGCCGGCCCTCGCCATATTCGCCGGATGCCAATCTGCCCGTATCAGGTCCGACGAACAGGGCGCCGCGGTCGCGCAAAGTCGCGACGTGGGCCTGCGTTGCCGGGTGATGGAACATCTCGTGCTCCATTGCCGGCGCGATCACCAGTGGCGCCTGCGTTGTCAGCGCGACTGTGCCGATCATGTCGTCGGCGAGGCCGAGTGCGAGCTTGGCGATCGTGTTGGCAGTGGCTGGAGCGACCACGAACGCGGCGGCAGACTGGCCAAGCGAGACATGACCGGTGTACCCGGCCTCCCACCGCTCAATGGCCGAATCGTGGACCGGATTCTGGGTAAGCGCCGCGAAGGTCGTCGGGCCCACGAAGGCGGTCGCCGACTGGGTCATCAGCACGTGAACGTCGGCGCCGAGCTGGACGAGGTTGCTGGCCAGATCTGCCGCCTTGTAGGCCGCGATCCCTCCGGTCACGCCGAGCAGCACTCGTTTTCCGAGGAGTGGCTGGTACGGCATCAGATGTGGATCAGTCGTCATGTTCTTCCGTCAACCCGCTATGCTTCGTGCGATGGGCAGCCAGATCAAACCGCGTCGAACACTGCGACGCTTTTCGCATTCTATATGGCTGCGGGTGCTGGGGTTCGTCTGGCTCTTCACTGCGTCGATGCTGATCGCGATCGGGACCGGGCTCGGCCTGCTTGGCGTCGGTGGTCATCTCCTCGTGCGGTTGCGACCGGCCGCGTCCAGCAACATCAGCTACGATCCGAGCACCATCGCCTCGTTCGCGCCAATCCCGTTTGGGCTGGGTTGCTTGCTTATTGCCGCTTTTGCCTGGAAGAGTCGCCGATTGGGCGATTAACCGGTAATGATGCTGCTCAGGAATGCGACTATTCCGAAGAGGGCGGCAATCACGATCGTGAACTGGAAGAGTGTCTTCTCAAGTCCGCGGCGGGTGCGATTGATTGAGCCGGTATCGCCGCCGAACGCGCCGCTGAAGCTCGAGCCCTTCGTCTGCAGCAGGACGACCAGGACCAAAACCGCGGAAATGATGATCATAACGAGATTGAGTGCTGTATCCACTCAGACGCTCCTTTGGGCTCCGTGAATTCGGGGCCACCACAGCCTACCAAAGGCCGCCGGTATCTTCAAACCTGAGCCGCCCGGACAATTGTCAGGAAATCGTCCGGTTTTAGACTGGCGCCGCCGACCAGGAAGCCGCTGATGTTCTCTTCGCCTATGAGCGTCCCGGCATTGGCGGCCGTGACACTGCCGCCGTACAGCACCGGAATCCCGATCAACTTTCGGCCGGTCAGCGCCACACTGATCAGTCCGCACATGGCGGACGCGTCCTGCGGAGAGGCGGTCTGACCCGTGCCGATGGCCCAAACGGGCTCATATGCTATTACCAACTGGTCGAGCTGCTCGTTCTCGGTGCCTTCGAGCACAGCGTGAATCTGCCGGAGGACGACCCGTTCCTGGTCGCCCGCCATGCGCTCGGCAAGTGTCTCGCCGACGCAGACGACGGGTATCAAGTTGACCTCGAGTGCGCGCAGCAACTTTTCCCGGACAACGTCGTCGGTCTCACCGTGCATCGCTCTCCGCTCGGAGTGGCCGACCAGCGCGAAGTCGCACAACTGTGCCACCATCGCCGCCGAAACGTCGCCGGTGAACGCGCCGTTCGACATCGCGGCAAACGTTTGGGCGCCGAGCAACACTCCTGACTTTCCGAGAGCTTTCTTGACCGGCTGCAACCACGGGAACGGCGGCGCAATGCCGACCGTTACGCCGCTGAATGTGGGCTCTTCGCGAAGCCGATCAGCAATTTCAATCGCTTCCTCGAGCGTGGTATTCATCTTCCAATTGCCGAGGACCAGGCGTCGAGTCGTCATTGCTCTCCCCTCAGCGCTTCGATGCCGGGCAAAGCGCGGCCTTCCACGAACTCGAGCGACGCGCCGCCACCGGTAGAGATATGCGATACCTGGTCGGCGACTCCGGCCTCTTCGACGGCCGCGACCGAGTCGCCGCCGCCGATGACAGAGAAGGCGTCTGATGCGGCGACCGCTCGGGCGATCGCCATAGTGCCATTCGCGAATTGCGAATTCTCGAAGACCCCCATCGGCCCGTTCCAGAAGACTGTCCTGGCTCCGCCAATCCGCTCCGAAAACGCCGTGACGGTTTCCGGGCCGATGTCGAATATCGACTGATCGGTAGGTACGGCGTCTGCACTGACTGTAGATATCTGGTCCGAGTCGATGGCGGGAGCAATCACGACGTCAGTGGGAAGCAGCACCTCGGTCTGGTGCCTGCCTGCGAGCTGAGTTACCCGGTGCGCGTCATCGAGTGCGCCCGGTTCGGCGAGGGAGGTTCCGATCTCGTTGCCACGTTCAAGGAGGAATGTGTTGGCCATTCCGCCGCCGATGAGGAGGACCTCGACCCGCTCGACCAACCGCTCAAGCACGCTGATCTTGTCCGAGACCTTCGCGCCGCCGATGATCGCCACGAAACCCTTGCCCGGACTGTCAACCAGCCGCTGGAGTGCATCTATCTCGTCGAGCATGAGCGCGCCCGCATATGACGGCAGAAGCCTCGCGATCGCTTCGGTCGAGGCGTGCGCACGGTGTGCCGCGCCGAAGGCATCGTTGACATAGACGTCGGCGAGCCGCGCCAATCGCTTGGCCAACTCAGGGTCATTTTTCTCTTCTCCCGGCTCGAACCTGACGTTTTCGAGGAGGAGGACTTCGCCCAGGTGAAGCCGATCAGCAGCTGCTTTGGCCAGATCGCCCGCGACGTCCTCCACGAATTCGACCGGTTTCCCGAGCAAATCCGACAGGCGCCTGGCGACCGGTGCAAGTGAGTATTTTGGGTTCGGCTGTCCCTTGGGACGGCCCAGGTGGCTGACCAGGATGACCGCAGCGTTGCGGTCGAGCAGGTTCCGGATCGTCGGTAGTGCCGCGCGGATCCTCGTGTCGTCGCGAATCTCGGCGCCGTCCAGCGGCACGTTGAAGTCGACTCTGACGAGGACCCGCTTACCGGCTACATCTGCGTCCTTGTAGGATCGGATTGCCATCGCCGCGACCTTAGGCCGTGCCTGGGATGCCGGCCTCGCAGATCAGCGCCGTCAAGTCAGCAATCCGGCAGGAGTAGCCCCACTCGTTGTCGTACCACGCGATGACCTTGACCATGTTGTCACCCATCACCATCGTCGAATCGGCGTCGATGATCGCCGAGCGGGGATCGCCCCGGAAGTCGGACGAGACGAGCGGCTCTTCGGTGTAACCGAGGATTCCCCGCATTGCTTCACCCTCGGACGCGGTCTTGAACGCGGCATTCAACGACTCGACCGTAGCCGGCTTCTCCGTCTCAGCGACGAAGTCGATGATCGAGACCGTCGGTGTTGGTACGCGGAGCGAGAAGCCGTCGAACTTGCCTTTGAGCTCCGGGATTACGTGCGCGAGGGCCCGGGCTGCGCCGGTCGACGTGGGGATGATGTTGGTGGCGGCTGCGCGGGCCCGGCGGGGATCCTTGTGCGGGCCATCGAGAATGACCTGGTCGTTCGTGTACGAGTGGACCGTGGTCATCATGCCCCGGGTAATTCCGAAGTTGTCGAGCACGACCTTGGCAACGGGCGCGAGGCAGTTCGTTGTGCACGAGGCGTTGGAGATGATGACGTGCTTTTCAGGGTCGTACTTCTCTTCGTTCACGCCCAGGCAGATCGTGATGTCCTCGCCCTTGCCCGGCGCGGAGATGATCACCTTCTTCGGACCTGAATTGAGATGACCGCGCGCCTTCTCGGCGTCGGTGAAGCGACCAGTCGACTCGATCACCAGTTCGACCCCGACTTCGCCCCACGGAATCGAGGCCGGATCCTTCGCCTCGAAAACGCGCAGCTCCTTGCCGTCGACGGAGATTCCGTCCTTGGATGCGCAAATGTTGGCATCGAAGCGACCATAGGTCGAGTCGTATTTCAGAAGATGAGCGAGCGATTCGTTCGGTGCGAGGTCGTTGACGGCCACGATCTCGAACAGATCACTGAATCCGCCATCGTGAACGGCCTTGTAGACCTGCCGGCCGATACGTCCAAATCCATTGATGCCTACGCGAATTGCCATGGCTCTCCTCATCTATTGTGACGCGTCGGTTCGATCGCGCATTCTCTATCGTCGGCCACGTCGCATGGGCGGCGCGTTTCCCGGTTACATATTAGACCGGTTGCGCCGGGCGATATCGAGCAAGGCCGCCGTCAATTTTTCCGGATCATGGCGCAGCGGATTCTGGTCGCTGACCAGGTCCCGGGCCACGATATCGATGCTGGTTTCCAGGTCGTCGAGGTTTTCGTCGGTGACCGCTTCAATGTTCCACTCCGGCTTGATTGCCTCATTGGGCGCGCGGTTGCTGTTGACCAGCGCGTGGCTGAGGACGCCCGGTCCGAGTGCATCGATGACGGCGCGGATATGGTCTCGTGCGCCGAAGTGATCCGTTTCTCCGTGCTGCGTCGCCACGTTGCAGACATAGACCACCGGGCACTTCGACCATCGGATCGCCTCGATCACACCGTCTACGCAGAGATTTGGCAGCACGCTGGTGTAGAGACTACCGGGACCGAGCACCACGAGATCCGCGTGCAGGATTGCGCCGAGGGCGGGCTCGTAGGCGGTCGGCTCGCACGGATCGAGGAACACGCGGCGGATTGGCGCCTTGTCGTGCGAGATGGTCGATTCGCCGCGCACAACCGCGCCATCGGCCAATTCCGCGCAGAGCGTGACGTTGTCGAGCGTCGATGGCAGAACGCGGCCCCGCACGGCCAGGACTCGGCCGGACTCGATGACAGCTTGCTCAAAGCTGCCGGTGACTTGAGTCAGTGCGGTGATGAAGAGATTGCCGAAGGAGTGGCCGCTGAGCTCCGAACCTTCCTTGTCGAATCGATACGCGAAGAGCTTACCGACCGTCGACTCCGCGTCCGAGAGCGCGACCAGGCAGCTCCGTATATCACCGGGAGCCGGGATATCGAACTCCTTGCGGATGCGGCCGGTGCTGCCACCGTCGTCCGCTACCGTCACAATCGCCGTAATCCCGGCTTCAACGTTACGCAGACCGCGGAGGAGAGTCGAGAGTCCCGTGCCGCCCCCGATTGCCACGATGTTCATGGCAGGGCGGACCGGGCCGAAGCGGTGCGCGGCGACAATCGCGCCGATCCCCTGGTTCTGCTGGCTGGCTGCCACGAGCGGATCGAAGATCGAACGTGTCAGACGCCGGATAGCGAAGTAGAGGATCGGAATCCCGACGAACAGGATGATCAGTTCACGATAGGGGTGGGCAATGAATTGAAGCGTAAGGGTACGGATCGTGCCGCTGTATCGATCGGGAAAGTCGTATTCCCGGTAGATCCAGGCGAGACCCATTGCCAGCGCCAGCCCAACCATACAAACGCTGATGATCAGGAGCGCAATCCAACGCTTAATCAGCATGCCCGGCCTAAGCCAAACTCGCCAGCCGTGCAGTGTACGTTTCCTTTACGCGGTAGAAGGAGCCGGGGCGCAAATGCGCACCGAATTATAGCACCGGGGTGAGCGGGCACCGCTCAAATATCATTGTTCAGGTGCCCATTTTATGCTAAGATTACGACAACGGAACCAGAGTGCTGGCAACGTGGGTCCTTGGCCCACGTTCTTTATTGTCCGGCCTCCGTTGACAGTTTGCCTGTCTTCCATTGTTCACCTGGAATCCATTGGATTGCCTGGCTGTCGGGTTCCGACTTAGCCTGCAAAGGAGGTTCGCGACTATGAAGAGCGACCTATATTCAGCAATTGCCCAAATAGCGGGCGAGCGGGGAATCCCGAAAGAAGCCGTACTGTCTTCCGTCGAGCATGCCCTCAAGACCGTTTACAAGAAAATGGAAAACACCGAAGAGGATGTCGACGTCACGATCGACGCCAACACCGGTTTGATCCAGGTTTATCTGATCAAGCACGTTGTCGACGAGGTTGAGGATCCACTCAATGACGTGCTCCTGCCAGAAGCGGTCACCTACCTGCCGACAGCAAAAGTCGGCGACACGTTGCGGATTGAGCGCACGCCGGAAAACTTCGGCCGCATCGCCGCGCAGACCGCCAAGCAGGTCGTGCTCCAGCGCATTCGCGATTACGAGCGCGATACCGTCTATGAGGAGTTCGCCGATCGGCAGGGCGAGGTCATCAACGGCACGGTCCAGCGCGCGGACGCCCGCGCCGTGATCGTCGAGCTCGGTAAGGCCGAGGCAGTGATGCCCGCGCGCGAGCAAGTTCCTACTGAGCGATATCGACCGGGCCAGCGGATCAAGGTCCTCCTGCTCGAGGTCAACAAGGATCCGAAAGGTCCACAGTTGATCGTTTCACGATCCCACCCGAACCTGATCCGCCGGCTCTTCGAGATCGAGGTGCCGGAGATCTATAGCGGCGCAGTCGAGATCATGGCGATCGCGCGGGAGCCCGGACTGCGCTCCAAGGTAGCCGTCGCGGCTCGGCAGGAGAAGGTTGATCCGGTCGGCTCCTGCGTCGGAGTTCGCGGTGTTCGCATCCAGAACATCGTCAACGAGTTGTACGGCGAGAAGATTGATGTGATCGAATGGTCGCCGGATACGTCGACCTTCATCGCCAACGCCCTCAGCCCGGCCAAGCCGACCAACGTTTCGCTGTCCGAGGCCGAGAATATTGCGACGGTGATCGTGCCATCCGACCAGATGTCACTCGCAATCGGCAAGGAGGGGCAGAACGCCCGCCTGGCCTACAAGTTGACCAACTGGCGAATCGACATCAAGGATCCGGAATCCCTCAAGGACGAGGATCTGGTGATGCTGCGGCAGGCCCGCGCTGATTATCAGCAGGAATCGGCTGGTGGCCTCGCGTGGCAGGGCCGACAGCCGCGGTTGGTCCGCGCCGACGGCATGGTTGCCGTCCGGGAGCAGGAATACGGTCCGCTCCCCGATGACCTGATCGGCATGAGCGTCGACGTGGAAATGGTCGGCGAGGTGCTGGAGGTCTATTACAACCGGGCGTTGCGCGCCCGCTTCGATGTTGCCAGCGGCGAGCAATTGCCACTGGATGAGTAGTCCGGGGAGTCAGGCGGTGATGGTGAAACGAACCAGCGCCCCGGATTCGCAGGGCACGTCGCGTAAAGGACCGCGACCGAAGCATGTTCCGATCCGAACGTGCGCAATCTGCCGGGAAAAGGACTCGAAGCGGGGGTTGACCCGTATCGTGCGCCGGCCCGATGGAATCGTGGTCATGGATCCGAGTGGCCGCTTGAACGGCCGCGGCGCATATATTTGTGACAAGTCAAGCTGCTGGGACCGGGCAGCATCCACCGACGTGCTGGCGAAGGCGCTCAATGTGGAGTTGTCGCAGGAATTTCGCGACAAGCTTCGCCAATTTGGTCGGGCCGTGGAAATCAACACCGCAACCGACCCGACAGAAATGTGAGGTACCTATATGGCAGGTCAATACAACACAGGGGGTCCGCGCGGCGGGCGACGATCGGGCGGGAAGCGAAATTCCCGCGGTCGCTCCGGCGGCGCCCGTACGGTAACGCTGCGACGAACCGCTCCCGTTGTCCGCGAACCATTGTCGCTTCCTCCGGTTATGACGGTTGCCGAGCTTGCTGAGAAGACGCAATCGACGCCAATCGAGGTCATCAAGGAGCTGATGAAGATCGGCGTGATGGCCAACATCAATCAGCAGATTGATTACGACACTGCCCACCGGGTGGCGACCGCCCTCGGCTGGGAAACGAATGAGGACATTCCGGAAGTCGTTCAGCGCGCAAACGCCGACTTCGCGAGCCGTTTGCTCGAGGCGATGAGCGACCCGAGCGCGACCACTCGGCCGCCGGTGGTCACGATCATGGGCCATGTCGACCACGGCAAGACCAAGCTGCTCGACGCCATTCGCCAGACGAAGGTCGCCGAGGGCGAGGCCGGCGGCATCACCCAGCACATCGGCGCGTACCAGGTCGAAACGCAGGGACGGAAGGTCACCTTCCTCGACACCCCCGGTCACGAGGCGTTTACCGCCATGCGTGCCCGCGGCGCTCAGGTCACCGATGTGGCTGTTCTGGTGGTCGCAGCGGATGACGGCGTCATGCCGACCACCCGGGAGGCGGTTGCCCACATCAAGTCGGCCAGCGTGCCGATGATCGTGGCGATCAATAAGATCGACCTGCCGGCCGCCAACCCGGATCGGGTAAAGCAGCAGCTCTCGGAGATCGAGGTCGTCCCGGAAGAGTGGGGTGGCGATATCCCGTTCGTCGAGGTCTCGGCCCGCGAGAAGCTGGGACTTGATGACTTGCTCGACGTGATCCTGCTCGTTTCCGACGTGCACGAGCTGAAAGCGAACCCGAATCGGCTGGCCAACGGCACCGTCATCGAGGCCAAGGTCGACCGCAATCGCGGTCCAGTGGCGACGATCCTGATTCAGAGCGGCACGCTCAACATGCGGGACATCGTCGTTGCCGGCGCCACGTGGGGCCGGGTCAAGGCGATGCAGGACGATCACGGCCGCCGCGTGCGCAAGGCCGGGCCAAGCTCGCCGGTGGAGATCCTCGGCCTCCTCGAAGTCCCGCAGGCGGGTGACCAGGTCCAGGTTTTCGAGGATGAGCGCGAGGCGCGTGAGTTGGTCGAGTCGCGCGTTCAGCAGCGGCGGATCGAGCAGCTGACAGCCGATCGGGCAATGAAGCTGACAGACATCGCGTCCCAGGTAAGTAGCGGCTCAACAGCCACTGCCGAACTGCGCGTGATTCTGAAAACGGACGTGCAGGGATCTCTCGGCGCAATCCAGACAGCGCTGCTCAAGCTCAACGATGAGACCGATGCAGGTGTCCGGTTGAGCATCACGTACGCCGGCACCGGCGCGATTTCCGAGTCGGACGTCAGCCTCGCGGTTGCGACCAAGAGCGTCATCGTCGGGTTCAACGTGCGGCCTGATGTCGCGGCGAAGCGGGCCGCCGATGCCAGCGGCGTTGATATCCGCTTCTACAACATCATCTACAACCTGATCGACGAAGTGAAGCAGGCAATGACAGGTCTGCTCGCGCCGGTCTTCCAGGATGTGACCGATGGCTATGCTGAGGTCCGCGAGACCTTCAAGCTGCCGAGCGGCGACGTCGTCGCGGGTTGCTATGTCCTGGACGGCAAACTGGTCCGGAACAATCGGGTGCGTGTGCTGCGAAGTGGAACGGTCATGTTCGAGGGTGGCATCAAGTCGCTCCGGCGCTTCAAGGACGATGTACGCGACGTTGCGGCGGGATACGAGTGTGGTCTCGGTCTCGAGGGGTACAACGATCTCCAGGTCAAGGACCAGATCGAGTGCTTCCATCGCCAGGAGGTCGCTCGCTCCTAGGATGCGGGAGGCACGATCATGACACGACGAACCCGACAGGTCGGTGAGCTTCTCAGGGAGGAGCTCACCGACATCATCCGCAAGGAGATGGATGATCCGCGGCTCGCGTTCTGGAGCATCACGCGGGTCGATGTGCCGACCGACCTTCGTTCGGCGCGTGTCTATGTCAGCGTGCTCGGCACCGATGGGGAACGCGCCGCGACTCTGGCCGCCATGCGCTCCGGTGCTGGATTCATCCGGCGGCACCTCAAGCCCCGCCTACACATGCGGCAAATCCCCGAACTAGAATTTCGGGATGATCGCTCACTCGAGCACGCTGCGGCGATCTCCAAAACTCTGCACGATCTTGGCGCAGGCGGATCACCGGCTGATGACCGAACCAAAACATCAGATCATTGACCCTGTCGCGGCAGATGCCGCGCTGGCCATGCTAAGCGCGGCGCGACGCGTACTGGTGCCGACCCACCAGAACGTCGATGCGGACGGATTGGCGACGCCGCTTGCGTTGATGCATGCGCTTAAGCCCCAGGGCATCGAAATCGTGCCGGTTGTCAGCGACGGCAAGCTGCCAAAGTCGCTCTCGTTCTTGCCGGGCGTCAAAAGCGCTCTCCTTTATGGACACGATCCGCTTCCCGATTTCGACTTGATCTGCATGCTGGACTGCTCGGACCGCCGGCGCTTGGCTGGCTTTTATGAGGATGATCCCGGCCGGGTCGAGGGCGACTACCCGATCGTCAACATCGATCACCACGTCACCAACGATCATTATGGGGTGGTCAACATTGTCGTTCCGCAGGCCGCTGCCACGGCCGAGATCGTGGCCGAGCTGATCAAGTACTGGGGGATTCGCCTCACCAAGCCGATTGCCCAGTGCCTGCTGGCCGGCATCTACGGGGACACGCTCGGCCTGCGGACCGACTCGACCAGTCCGTGGACGATGCGAACCTCGGCTGAACTGGTCGACGCGGGTGCGAATCCGGCCAAGATCACCGACGCCCTCTTCAGGCTCAAGCCGAAGTCGATGGTTTGCCTCTGGGAGCACGCCTTGCGCAAGGTCGCGTGGGAAGGCAAGTTGATCTGGACCGAGGTCGACCACCGTGACCTTTCGGCATGCAAGGCAGATCCCTCCGAAGCGGAAGGCATCGTCAATTTCTTGCTCGGGACCGACGGCTCCCGCGCAGCGGCAATGCTCTATCAAACCGACACCGGATATCGCGTCAGCATGCGGAGCCTCTCGGACGAGGTCGACGTTGCGGCAATTGCGTCGGTGTTTGGCGGCGGCGGACATCCCCGCGCGGCAGGATGCACCGTTGCGGGCGGCCTACACGAGCGTGACGAGTTCCTCGCGAAAGTCGCCGAACTCCTCGAGCATTGACGCTGAGACAGCGGGTATGACGCAGTCCTTGCATGGAATTCTCGTGATTGACAAGCCGGCTGGGTGGACGAGCCACGATGTGGTCGGGTGGGTGCGCAAGTGGGCCGGCGAGCGAAAGGTCGGTCATGCGGGCACGCTCGATCCGGCGGCCACCGGGGTATTGCCGGTTGCGCTCAACGACGGCACTCGTGTGCTGGAGTTCCTGAGCGACGCGAGCAAGGCCTACCGGGCCGAAATCACATTCGGCGTCGAGACGGACAGCGTTGATGGCGACGGAACCGTGACCGCCGTCCGTGCTGTTGCGTTCTCAGACGGAGACCTGAA
Organism: Thermomicrobiales bacterium; assembly: GCA_035634825.1. GTDB lineage: Bacteria > Chloroflexota > Chloroflexia > Thermomicrobiales > UBA6265 > DASQCG01. Next base: position 13,638 of record DASQCG010000564.1, read on the forward strand.
CCACGCACTCGATGGTTTCCGGGGTTCGATCACGCAGCGGCCGCCTGCTCATTCGGCGATCAAGATCGGCGGCAAGCGCGCATACGATCTCGCGCGGGCAGGGACTGAAGTCGAGATCCCGGAGCGACACGTGACGATATTTGCACTCGACATTGTTGAACGGAACGGGGACACCGTGACGCTGGACATCGACTGCTCGAAGGGCACGTATATTCGCGCAATTGCACGGGACCTCGGAACCGCGTTGGGATGCGGCGCGTACCTTTCCAATTTGGTGCGGACACGAAGCGGTCCATACGATCTGTGCGACGCATGGACAGTCGATCAGCTCGAATCCATCGACGCGCGCGAGCAGTGGCCGTCAATCGCTGAGCACCCCGATTCGGCGCTCGCCGCATGGCCGGCGATCTTACTGGGTGAGACGGAAACAGCGGACTGGCATCATGGCCGGCCGGTGGCAGCCCGCACGGCAGTCGGGCAATCGAGAGCCCGCGTGTATGACAATTCGGGTCATTGGCGCGGCCTGGCCGAGTATGACCCGGCCGGGGACGTTTGGAAGGCACTACGTGTGATCAATCCACTGTGACCACGGTACTTGTCAACGAGCTCCGTGACGTTCAACTCCCTGCTTCGGTCGTCACCATTGGCACGTTCGATGGTGTGCATATCGGTCACCAATACTTGCTCAAGAGTGCGGTACGCCGCGCCACTGAGCTGGAACTGCCGGTCGTCGTCATCACATTCGAGCCGATACCGGCCAGCGTGCTGCGACCGGACGTCTTTGCCGGTCGCATTTGCGCATCGGATGAGAAGCTGGCCCTGATCGTAGCGCACGGGGCAGACGTGCTGGTCACCATGAAATTCGATCACGCGCTCGCGCAATGGTCGCCCGAGCAATTCATGGACGCCGTGGTCGCCGCAACCGGGGCAAAGGAGCTTTGGATCGGTGAGGCGTTCGCTCTTGGCAAAGGACGCGCGGGTGGTGTCGAGCAATTGACGGAAATCGGCGTTTCGCGCGGCTATTCAGTCTGCGCGCTCGAGCGGCGCGAGGACATCGACGGAGTGATCAGCAGCAGCCGGATCCGCCACGCAATCCAGCTTGGAGACGTGTCGTTGGCGAACCGATTGCTCGCCCGGCCGTTCACGGTCACCGGCGAGGTCATCCACGGGGCACAGTTCGGCCGCACTATTGGCTTCCCGACGGCGAACGTGGTGCCGCCGCCGGAGCAGGTGGCTCTGGCCGACGGAATCTACGCATCGCGCGCGTTGTTGCCCGGTGAGGAATCGTTCCGGAATGCAATGACGTATGTCGGCAATCGACCGACCGTTAACACCGGGGCCACGCAGATCGAAACCAACGTGCTCGACTATGACGGTGACCTCTATGGGCAGGAAATTACCGTCCAGCTTCTCCAGCGATTGCGCGCGGACGAGCACTTTCCGACGATTGAGGCGATGATTGCCCAACTGCGTCAGGACGAGATCGCTGCCCGCACGTTTTTTGCCGAGTTGACAGAGGCCGTTGATTGACTGAGGGAGGCTCCGCGTGATAGACTCCATGGGTTGCCGCCCGATCGGGTGGCATTTTGTTGCTGCACTCATTGCATGAGAGCCAGGGGGTAGGCCATCGCACGGCCAGTACAAACACGGGTCAACGAGCGAATTCGAATCCGTGAAGTTCGCCTGATTGACGACATGGGCAACCAGGTCGGCATTGTTCCGACCCGAGACGCGCTGGAGATGGCTCGAGAGCGCGGCCTCGATCTGGTGGAAGTTGCGCCCAACGCGGTTCCACCGGTGTGCCGGCTCATGGATTACGGCAAATTCCGCTACGAGCAGAGCCGCAAGGAGCGCGAAGCTCGCAAGAACCAGCATGTAATCGAATTGAAAGAAGTACGCATTCGTCCGAAGATCGATGATCACGATCTGGAGACGAAGGGGCGCCGCGCCGCGAAGTTCCTCGACGATGGTGACAAGGTCAAGTTGACCGTGTTGTTCCGGGGCCGCGAGAATGCTCACCCGGAGATCGGGCGAGCGTTGCTGGACCAGCTGGCGGATTTGCTCCGCTCGCACGGCAACATCGAGCAGAGCCCGCGCCTCGAAGGTAAGACGATGACGATGTTGCTGGGTCCGCTGAAGCAGAAGCCTGGCGCACAGGAGCGAGAGGGCGGTAGTCACCATGAAGAAGCAAAAGCTTAAAACGCACAAGGGCGCCAAGCGACGATTCAAGGTCACGGCAACGGGCAAAATCATGCGCACCAAGGGCATGAAGAGCCATTTTCGGCGCCGCAAGTCGGCGCGCGTCAAGCGACAGTTTGATCGCATGCTGGAGCTGGACAAGACGAACGAGAAGCAGGTCAAGCGGCTGCTTCCCTACGGCGGCTAGTCCGCTTCCGCCTCCGAGGATAAGAGAGACATGGCTCGCATCAAACGTGGCGTCACCGCCCATCGCCGGCACAAGAGGGTCCTGGCCCAGGTAAAGGGCCACTACGGCACCAACAACCGCCTGTATAAGCGCGCGCACGAGTCGCTCATGCACGCATTGGCGTATTCCTATCGCGACCGCAAGAACCGCAAGCGGACCTTCCGGCAGCTCTGGATCATTCGCATCAATGCTGCGGCACGTATCAACGGCGTACCGTACAGCCGAATGATGCAAGGACTCCGCCTCGCTGGTGTCTCCATTGATCGCAAGATGCTGGCAGATTTGGCAGTCCGCGATCCGGAGGCGTTCGCTGCCGTGGCTGAGGTCGCGAAGAAGAGCCTTCCCGCCCAGGCCTAAATCCGGGTGCGAACTCGCTTCGTCGCGAGCGACCAGAATCCCGATATAAAGCGCATCAAGGCGCTCCGCGATCGACGGTCAGTCCGTCACGCGGAGCGCCTTTGCATTGTCGAAGGTCCCCGTTACGTCGCAGATGCAGCCCGGATTGATCGCCCCTGGCTTCTGGTCGTCAGTGAGTCCCGGGCCGATTCGGAACTGCCGGAGGGTGGCGATCTCCTCATCGTCCCCGACGACCTCTTTGCCCGGCTCTCGGACACCACATCGCCGCAAGGCGTCCTGGGCGTGTTTCCGTTTCCAACGCCTTCGTTGTCGACCGCTACTCCGTTGTTCCTGATCGCTGATGGAATCCAGGATCCCGGCAACCTTGGAACGATGATCCGCAGCGCGGCCGCTCTCGGCGCGACCGGCGTGATTTGCGCGCCGGGAACCGTCGATCCGTTCGCTCCTAAGGTGATCCGATCTGCGGCAGCGGCACATTGGCATGTGCCGGTCATGCTGGTTGATTCGATTGCCGAGGCGCTGAGCGGAGTTGAATTGCTGGTAACCGACGGAACTGCCGAGCGCCCGATCGACGCGGTGGATCTTTCAGGGCCGGTGGCGATCGCAATCGGGAGCGAGGCGCATGGGGTAGGTCCCGCGAGCAGGTCGCTGCCGCATGTTGCCGTCTCGATCCCGATGGGGCGTGAGGTCGAGTCGTTGAATGCTGGAATCGCCGCCAGCATCGCATTGTATGAAGCGCAACGACAACGGCGCACTGGCTGATCCTGATAAGGTTGGAGGCGGTGATAGACTGCGGTTCTGGACAATCTCCCGTATTTCCGGGCAGATTGTCTTTCGAGCGACACATGCAGGAGGTAGAGATGCGCAAGCCAGAATTGATCGCTGCCGTCGCGAAGAAGACTGGTATGCCGGAAAGTAAGGCGTCGGACGCCGTCAACTCCGTATTTGGGACGATTTCCGATGTCCTTGCCCAGGGAGATGAAGTGGCGATCAGCGGCTTCGGCACCTTCCGGGTTGCTGCTCGTCCGGCTCGTGAGGGCCGAAACCCGCAGACCGGCGAGCCGATGAAGATCCGGGCCGGGAAGACGCCTCGGTTCACCCCGGGCGCCTCGCTCAAGCGCACGGTCGACGGCGGCTAGGCCGAAGTGTCCGCCATGGCTCCGCTAGCCTGAATCGAGCGGGCGATTTCAACAGGGATGTTTTGCGATGCGGTTCGGGACGCTACCCGGACCGCATTTGCTATTGCGCGCTCCCGTGAGCGTCCGTGGCCGACGATAACGGCCCCATTGACTCCCAACAGCGGAGCGCCGCCGATCTCCTCGTAGTCGAGCCGCAGACGCACCTCGCGGAGGGCAGGTCGGAGCATGAGAGCCAGTGCCTTGCGGGCGATGCCCTTTGTGACTTCTTCGCGGAGGACCTGGGTCAGCGCACTGACCGCGCCCTCCATCGATTTCAGGGCGATGTTTCCGGTAAACCCGTCGGTGACGAAGATCTCGATCTCGCCCTTGAGGAGCTCTTTGCCCTCGGCATTTCCGACAAAATTGATTCCCGGTGTCGCCGCGAGGAGCGGAAAGACCTCCTGCACGAGTAAGTTGCCTTTCGACGGCTCCTCGCCATTGGAAAGCAGTGCGACCTTCGGGTTCGGAAGGCCCAGGACATGGGTAGCGTAGGTCGTGGCCATGATTGCGTACTGGACCAGGAAGCGCGGTTTGGGGTCGGTGACGGCGCCGAGATCTAGCAACATGCTCCGGCCCTTCAGGGTCGGGAGCACGGTAACCAACGCCGGCCGCGCCACTCCCGGTACACGTCCGATGATCCCGAGTGCGCCCGCCATGACAGCGCCGCTGTGCCCGGCAGACATGAACGCATCCGCCTCGCCGGTCTTCAACAGCTGCAATCCCACGGCCATACTGGATTTGGGCTTGCTGCGCACCGCCCGGGCGGCGGCATCAGACATCGCGACTTCATCTGGCGCGTCAACAATGCGGACCCGCCGGCGCTGGTCTTCCGCCATCCCGGACAGCAGGGGCTCGATCTTGTCGTGTTGCCCAACGAAGACGATCGAGAGATCCGGATACTCCGGGTCAGCCAGCGCGACCAGGGAAGAGGGCACGGTGACGGCCGGTCCGAAATCCCCACCCATCGCATCGACCGCAACTCGCATGCCTGTGGCCACTCCTTCTGACACGAAAACGCCCGGCTGATTGGCCGGGCGTTTCATTCACGCAATGCTGGCGCTAGATATCCAGGTTCACGACTTCCTTGGCATGCGTCTGGATGAACTTCTTGCGCGGCGGAACCGCACTGCCCATCAGCATATCGAAGGTTTCATCGACGCTCACGCCGTCCTCGATCTTGACCTGCATGAGCGTCCGCCGGGCCGGGTCCATGGTCGTGTCCCAGAGCTGATCCGGGTTCATCTCGCCGAGACCCTTGTAGCGCTGAACCTCCGCCCGCTCGCCCAGCTTCTTGATTGCCGCCTCGCGCTCCTCTTCGGTGTACGTCCAGATCTCTTCCTTGCCACTCTTCACCCGGTAGAGCGGTGGCTGCGCGATGTAGAGGTAGCCGTCGTGAATAAGCTGCTCGAGATGCCGGTAGAAGAAGGTCAGAAGCAGCGTTCGGATATGCGCGCCATCGACGTCGGCATCGGTCATGATGATGACCCGGTGGTAGCGCAGTTTGCTGATGTCGAACTGATCGCCCACCGACGTGCCGAGCGCCGTGATCAACGTGCGGATCTCGTTGTTCTGCAGGATCTTGTCCAGCCGCGCCTTTTCGACGTTCAGGATCTTGCCTCGCAGCGGGAGGATCGCCTGGAAGCGGCGATCGCGACCCTGCTTGGCCGATCCACCGGCCGAGTCGCCCTCGACAATGTAGAGCTCTGCGCGCGACGGATCCCGCTCGGAGCAGTCGGCCAGCTTGCCCGGCAGGCTGAAGCTCTCGAGGCCACCCTTGCGCTGGACCAGCTCGCGGGCCTTGCGGGCCGCCTCGCGGGCGCGTGCCGCGGTCAGGCACTTGTCGATGATCCGCTTGGCGGTCTGCGGGTTCTCCTCGAGGAAGGCGCCGAGGGCCTCGTTGACAACCGTCTGCACCGCGCCGGCGACCTCGGCGTTGCCGAGCTTGCCCTTGGTCTGTCCCTCGAACTGCGGCTCGGCGAGCTTCACCGAGACGATCGCGGTCAGTCCTTCACGGACGTCTTCGCCAGAGAGCGACTCGTCGTTCTTCAGGAAGCCGTTCTTCTTGCCGTAGTCGTTGATCGTGCGGGTCAGCGCCGACTTGAAGCCGGAAAGATGCGTGCCGCCATCGCTCGTGTTGATGTTGTTCGCGAATGTGTGCGTCGACTCGCCATAGCTGTCGTTGTACTGAAGCGCGACCTCGACCATGCCCGACGGCGTGTCCCGGAGGACATAGAACGGCCGGTCGTGAACGGGAGTACGGTTCCGGTTGAGGTGGCGCACGAACGAGACGATACCGCCCTCGAAGTAGAAGGTCATCTCCTGATCGTTACGCTCGTCGCGCAGCGTCAGCCGGAGCCCCTTGGTCAGGTACGCAGTCTCGCGGAACCACTGCACAAGTGCGTCGTAGTCGTACTCGAGGCCCGCGACGAAGATCGAGGTGTCGGCCAGGAATCGGGTCGTCGTGCCGCGCTCATCCTTGCCCGCCGGTCCGACCACCTTGACCGGCGCGTCGGGAATGCCGCGCTTGTAGGTCTGCTTGTAGACCTTGCCGTCGCGCCGAACCTCGACCTCCATCCAGTCGGAGAGCGCGTTGACGACGGACGCGCCGACGCCATGGAGACCGCCCGAGACCTTGTATCCGCCGCCGCCGAACTTGCCGCCGGCGTGGAGGACGGTCATGATCACTTCGAGGGCCGATTTGTTCATCTTCGGATGCTTGTCGACCGGGATACCGCGCCCGTTGTCGACGACCGTCACGATGCCGTCGGCGCCGATGGTGCAGAAGATGTGATCGCAGTAGCCGCCGAGCGCCTCGTCAACCGAGTTGTCGACGATCTCGCGGACCAGGTGATGCAAGCCTCGGTGATCGGTGCTGCCGATGTACATACCAGGACGCCGTCGTACCGCCTCGAGTCCCTCGAGGACCTGGATTGAACTGGCATCGTAATCAGATTTTGTCTTCCTGGTGGTCGTAGCCAAGTGCTTCCCCCTTAGATGGATTGCTGTATCGGGGCGACGCCATCAAAGCGAGCCCGGTAAAACGCGAGGCTGGCGAGCGAAAGGCTCGTGACCATCACTGCGTTGAGAACGATTGCGATGCCCAGGCCGCCGGGATCACCGGCGATGCGCTCCCAGATTGAGAGCAGCCCGGGCGAAATGAGCAACGAGACCGCAAAGAAAGCGGCTGATTGCCAAAAGAACCGAAAGACAACGTGAGCGCTGGCCCGTATTGCCTCGACAGGGCCAGACCCATCGATCACGATCGACTCCGGCACGAACATGGTGATGACCAGGACGACAAAGCCGACCATGGCGAACAACCCGACAATCGTGTCGGTGCTCATTCCACCGGCTGACAGAACGGCGCCTGGCACGATGAACAGTGCGGAAATCGCGCCGATGGCAAGCGTCAACACCACTGTCGTCGCGAGCACCTTGCCCCAGCGGTCGATGATCAAACGCATCGTTGAGCGGGACTCAGTTCGAATCATGTCTGCTTGCGAGGCCAGCAAGACCAGGTACACGGTGAAGATGAACGAACCAACCAGGAGCAACCCCAGGCTGGTAGCGATCGCGGTCGGCAATGATGGCGACCAGGCCATGCGATCAAACGGCCGATAGATAGCATCCTGCTTCATGCCGTCCATGACGCTCGGCATCAGAAATGCCAGCAATCGCGACATGTCCCAGTCGCCAAGTCCGCGGACCCACTCGCCGGCGTCGACTGAATTGGCGCCGTTGCGGCCGACCAACCAGTCGCCCAGGCGGGTGGTCATGGCAGCCGGAGAGATGCGCGCGCCGATCAGCAGGTAGATGTCGAGCAGAACCGGGATCGCTATGAGCTGCGGAAACGCCAGCACCAGCGACATGCCCTCGGAAAGATGTTCGAGAATTCCGGGCGGCCGGTCCGGCTGGGAAATTGTGGTTCGTTCCAGCATCAGGACAATCCAAGCTCATCGAGTTGCTCCTCATCGAACCCAAGGTGGTGCCCGATCTCGTGGAGGAGCGTGATCCGTATTTGCTCTTCGAGCTCCCGTTGGTCCGGGAAGGCTTCTTCAAGCGGTTTCTGATAGATCACAATTCGGTCAGGAACTGCGAAGGTGTATCCACCGCCACGCTCTGACTTCGGCACGCCGTCGTACACGCCGAACTGTTCCGGATCTCCATCCGGCGGCGACTCTTCGACAACGAAGACGATGTTGTCGAGTGCCTGGCGAACCGCTGGATCAAGCTGGGTAAGGATCCTGTCGACGAGCTTTTCGAATCGCAATCGACGGGATCGCTTGAGCGCTGAGGCGGCTGTCCGCATAGGCACAATTGTACCACTTTTGCGGATATTTTGCCCGCGCTAACATGTTCAAATTGCTGCGTACGTACGGGCTTTCAGGGCATCGCCGCGGCAGCCAGCAGCTCGCGCCCGATATCGAGCGCCAGGCCGCCTCCTTCGCCTCCGTAATCGAGGCAAACCGAGACGACGACAGAGGGTGCGTCGACTCCCGCCGAGCCGATAAACCAACCGTGCGGCGCCTCTCGGCCGGACTCGGCGGTTCCAGTCTTTCCGGCAACGTTCAGGCCGGCGATGGCGGCCCGGGACGCATACCCATAGCCGACGCTCTCGTACAGCATCGAGAGGATGGAACCGGCCGTTTGCGCGCTGATTGGGCGGCGCCAGGTCGACGGCTCGCTTCGCGTGCTGGTGCTGCCGTCGGGATTCAGGACCGCATCGACCAGGATCGGCTTCGGCATCCGACCACCATTCGCGATCGCGCACATCACCAGGGCCATGTGGAGCGGCGTGACAAGTAGTTCGCCTTGCCCAAACGCGGTGTCCGCGAGCGCGACCTCATCGTCCAGCGAATGCTGCCCCGCCACTTGACCAGACTCGACCGGGAATTCGAATGGGATCGTCTCGCCGATACCGAATTGATGTGCGGCGTCCATGAACTTCTCCGGGCCAAGGGTCAGCCCGATCTGTGCATACACGACGTTCAGCGACCAGGCCAACCCCTCGGCCACGGTCCATTGCGTGCGCGTCTCATCCGGCCGGTTGAACTCGGGAATGACGCGCCCATTGACCGTGAGCTCGCCGGTGTCCTCGAAGACCGTGTCTGGCTGGACGGAGCCGGCATCGATCGCCGCGGCGGCAGTAAAGACCTTGAACGTCGAGCCGGGTGGATACAGGCCGGAGGTCGGCCTCATGAGCAAGGGCCGGTTATCGTTGGCGAGCAGTTCCTGCCAGGCCGCATCGGCGCTCGCAATATCCCCCTGGGCGTTCGTGGTGAGTGCGTTGGGGTCGTAGGCTGGACTTGACGCCATGGCCAGGATTCGGCCCGAGCGCGGCTCGATCAGGGTCGCGGAACCGGTCGTCTGGGAAAGTAGGTTTGCCGCACGTTGCTGAAGATCTGGATCGATCGTGAGTCGCACGTCGTGGCCGTCGCCGCCACTGGAGCGAACGATGCTGCGGATTGCCTCTTCCACGGTCAACGGATCCGTCCCGGAGAGGGCGTCGTTCCGGCTGCGCTCGATGCCGTCGAATCCGTATCGGAGAGGGGAGAAGTATCCGAGTACATGCGCCGCTTCCTGGGCATGGAACTCTCGTCGCGGCGTTCCTCCCTGCCGGGACGTCTCGGCCATGATCCCGCCGTCCTTGTCCAGGATATTTCCTCGGTCGGCATTCAGTGAGGCAGCGATGACGCGCGGATTCGAGAGCACGTCGCCCTTGGTATCCGCGCCCGTTCTGGTTCGGACCGCATTTGCCCGGACCATCGACACGTACAGCAGGCGACCGGCCAGTCCGACAAGGCCGATCGAAAGCACGATCCCGAGCTTTGCGACCGCGCGTCGCTGCGGATCGACGCCGCGACCCCGTGGGCGACGCCATCCTTCATCGCGCAAGGCGAGCCAGATGGTGAGGGTGAGGAGAAGCCCCGTTGCGACGAGGGCGACAGCTTCAGGTGAGAACATGGTCGCTCCACTCGCGGCCGACCTGCTGGCGGTGTGAAATGTTGAGCAGCATGCCAATTGCGAGCGCATTCAAGAGCAGCGACGTGCCACCGGCTGAGACAAACGGCAGGGTCACGCCGGTCAGTGGCAGCATCCGGAGCACCCCACCGATGATGACGATCGCCTGGATCGCGATCGAAGCCGAGAGGCCGACGGCCAGATAACGGTCGTAAAGCGAATCGGCGCGCGCGGCAATCCGCAGCCCGCGGAAGAGCAGCACGCCAAACAGGATGATGATCGCGAGTCCGCCGATCGCCCCCCATTCCTCGACGATCGCCGCGAATACATAGTCGGTATGGACAGCCGGGATCCGCCATGGCTCGCCGCGACCGATGCCGGTGCCGAACACGCCACCGGAGCTCATCGCGTAATCCGCCTGGATCTGCTGATACCCCGAAACGAATGGGTCACGCCACGGATCGAGCCAGTTCTGGACGCGGACACCGACTCGATCGAACGTGGCGTAGGCGAAGGCGGATCCGGCGAAAAAGGCAGCCAGGCTGACCACTACGTAGCTGATCCGCCGGAGCGCGACGTAGAGCATTGCCAGCGCAGTCGAGAAGAGGAGGAGCGCGGTACCCAGGTCGTTCATCGCTACGACCATGAGAAGGGCGACGACCAGGAGCACGACGAGCGGAATCAGATACGGGACAGGTGGCAGCGACAATCGCCAGAGCTGCCAGCGCCCGTGCATCATCTCGTGCTTTTCGTGCAGGTAAGCAGCGAGGAAGAGGATCAGGCCGATCTTGATCAGCTCGGACGTCTGGATCTCGAATGATCCGACCCCCAGCCAGAGGCGCGCGCCGTACCGCTCTCGACCGGCGACGAGCGTCACGAAAAGCAAACCAATCGAGCCGACGACCGTCAGATACTTGTACCGTCGCAGGAATGACCAAAACGGGAACCAGCGTCCTGTGACCACCATCACGATGATCGAGAGCAAGACGTAGACCGTGTGCCGTCCGGAGAGATTGCCGAGGTTCGAGTCCGGACCCCCGATGTCGGGTTGGAGCCGGTGCATCGTCACCGCGCCGGTGGCGAGGAGGAGGGCGCAGACCGGGAAGATGATGTCGTCGCTCGCCATCCGGGCCACGCTCCAGACGATCGGCACGAGCAGGAGGGCAGTCGCAAGAACCGCCGCCGATTGCAGTTGCCCGGTCGATATGGTCGGGATCGCGTGTTCATTCGCCCAGCTGGCCGCGTATCCGCAGCAGAGAAGCACGGCTGCGAAGAGGGTCAGGCCAAGTTCTCGATGGAGCCGCCAG
>DASQCG010000565.1:0-2859 GCA_035634825.1 Thermomicrobiales bacterium
GCTCGGCGCGGAGGGGGTTGGGCTCTGCCGCACGGAGCACATGTTCTTCAATGACGGACGGCTTCATGTCGTGCGGACACTGATTCTGAGCGAAAGCCGGCACGAGCGGGCACGTGCCCTGGCCAAGCTCGAACAGTTCCAGACTGACGACTTTGCCAGCATCTTCCGGGCCATGGACGGGTTGCCGGTCACGATCCGCACCCTCGACCCACCCCTCCATGAGTTCCTGCCGACCCGGCCGGACGAGATCGCCATCACCGCGGAGCGGCTCGACATGACGCCCGAGGCGGTCGCGGAGCGGGTCGAAGAGCTGCGCGAGGCGAACCCGATGCTCGGTCATCGCGGCTGCCGGCTCGGCATGACGGTTCCGGAGATTACCGAGATGCAGGCGCGCGCGATCTTCCGGGCGGCCCTGCGATGCGCAGCCGAGGGCATCGACGTGCGGCCAGAGATCATGATCCCGCTCGTCTCGGATGTCGAGGAACTGCGGCGGCAGCGGCGGTTGATCGACGGCGTGGCGTACGAGCTGTTCGATCAGGCCGGCCGCTCGGTCGAGTACCGGATCGGGACCATGATCGAGCTGCCCCGGGCGGCCCTGCGCGGCGCCGATCTGGCGCACGAGGCCGACTTCTTCAGCTTCGGCACCAACGACCTGACCCAGACCGCCTATGGCATCAGCCGCGACGATGCCGGCACATTCCTGCCGCAATACCTGACCGACGGGGTGTACCCGCACGACCCGTTCCAGACGCTCGATACCGAAGGTGTCGGCGAGCTGGTCCGGATTGCTGCCGAGCGTGGACGGTCGGTCAAGAAGGATCTGGAGCTGGGCGTCTGTGGCGAGCACGGCGGCGATCCGGAATCGATCCGGTTCTGCCACGATGTCGGGCTCGACTACGTGAGCTGCTCGCCGTTCCGGGTCCCGGTCGCACGCCTGGCGGCTGCGCACGCCGCGATGGGCATGGAAGCGGCAGTCGTCGTCTGAATCGAGCCTTTCAACTCCATCGCCCCGGGTCCTGGTCAGCGCTGACCAGGACCCGGGGCCTTTTCGGGCCGTTTGAACAAGGCTATTCCGCAGCAAGGATCCTTGCACGGTGTACCTGCCAAGCGATCAGGTAGTAGAGGACCCCTGCGGCGAGGGTAGCCAACAATGCTGACGAGATGTCCTCGGTAAGGGCGTAGACCAGGAGACCACATCCGCCCAGGATGCCGGCAATCCCAAGCAGCGCGTTGTTGAAGCCGAAGAGCACGATCACGGCTGAGACTCCAAATGCCACCCATGCCAGAGTGCGGTTGTCCGACCAAAACAGGATGGCAGCGGCGAGCGGCGCGAGCGTCCCCGCGATGTTGAACGTCAATGCCGCCGCCTGTGCGACCCGCAGATACATAGCCTAGAACCGTCTCCCCATTCTTACCCGATACGGCGCTGACCAGGCCGTGTTGCGATCTTGACACACCGGAACGGAGGGTAGCGGCATAATCGCCACTCCTCACGATCTACCTTCGCCACGAAGATCTAACGTGGCTCAGTGCCCGATCGGAGGTCATGCATGGCGCATGTTTCCGCCGCGAGCAGCGACGACGGAAGAGTTGAACATTTCATCAGACGCCGGGCCCTCCGTCCTGCCCGTGCTGCGGCGAGGACGGCAGTGTTCCTGCTGAAGGTGTTGCCGAATTTGCCGTCGCGGCCGGTGGATCGGGTGACGGCGCCGCAGGTGCGGGAGCGGGTGTGCTATCCGACGACGAGGGGCATGGTCGAGGGGGAGTTGACGCGGCCGGGCTCGGCCGGACCGCACCCCGGCGTTGTGCTGTGCCTGGGCGTGGTGCCGTTCGATGTCGATCACCCGCAGGTGCCGCGCTTGCAGGAGGCGCTGGCCCGGGCCGGCTTTGCCTCGCTGCTGTACTGGTCGCCGGCGATGCGTGACTTCCGGCTGGATCCCGCCGATGTCGAAAACCTGGCAATGGCCTATGAGTGGTTCATCGGACAGGACTCGGTCGATCCCGAGCGAAGCGGGATGATCGGGACCTGCGTCGGCGGCGCGTTCGTTCTGATGGCTGCCTCTCAGGAGCGGATCCGGGACCGGGTTGGCTTCGTCGGCGCCTTCGCTCCGTACGCCTCGATGCACACCTTTGCGGAGGAAATCGCCACGGCGACACGGCCGATCGACGGATCGCGGGAGCCGTGGGCAGTCGATCCGCTCACACGCAAGGCCTACGTCCACTCGCTGACGGCCCATCTGGAGCCATCGGAAGCGGCCTGGCTGCGGGAAGCAATGGCGGAGCCGACTGGCCAAGTTGATTCGGCAGAGCTGTCGTCAGATGCGCGCGTGATCTACCCGCTTCTGACCGCGCTAACGCTTGAAGAAGCCCGGGAGGCGCTCGATCAATTACCCCGGGAACTGCGCGACAGGTTGGACGCGATGTCGCCGCTGAAGTACCTGCCGGATCTGCACGCGCCACTGCTCGTCCTGATGCACGACCGCGATGATCCCGTAATCCCGATCGGAGAGGCGAAATTGCTCTGGGATGCCCTCGCCGGGCGGCCGGGTGTGCGCTGTACCGAGTTCACGATGTTCAAGCACCTGGACCCAACCAAGGTCAAGCTCCACATCCCCCAGCTCTTGCGGGAGCTCGGCCGCTTCTACCTCAGCCTGTATCCGATGTTCCGACAAGCGGCGTGAACACGGGAGCGGACCACGGGGGGTCCGCGCTACTGAAGAAGGGGCGTTCTCTCCACAGTCACCGGGTATTGCTTGCCGAACCATTCGATGGCTAGCTTGGTGCCGGGGTCGGCGTGTTTGAGGGGGAGATAGCCGTAAGCGATGCTCTTGCCGACGGTGTAGCCGTAGTTAGCACTGC
>DASQCG010000566.1:0-7963 GCA_035634825.1 Thermomicrobiales bacterium
TAGGAATTGATTGACGCCGGCGAGAGCTTGTAGCTCAAACGCTCCAGCGTTCTGGACGGTCCCACGTATCGCACTCCGCCGATGGATCGGTTATCAACAATTCCTAAGTACACTCTACGCCACGCGTTGACCCGCGCAATATTGCTTTCGTCCCATTGGAGGTGCGTTGGTGCCGACTTCACCATCACGAGCTGATCGAGCCCGCGGCGTGATCGTCGGCCTTGCCTGCGGCGACGCTCTCGGCGCGCCGGTCGAGTTCGAATCCCGGCAGACAATCGCCGCGAAATACCCCCGCGGACTGCGCGACTTCACCAGCGGCGGCTGGATGGATGTCGTACCCGGGGAGCTGACCGACGACAGCCGGATGATGATGGATCTCGCTGAGACACTGGTTCGGCCCGGCCCGGTCGATCTCGTTCACCTCGGGCAGCGGTTCGTGGCCTGGATGAATGAGAACCCGAAGGACATCGGCGTCACGACCCGAATCGCCATCGAGGCATTGCGAGACGGCGTGCATTGGAGTGAGTCCGGCGAGTTGGCCCTGCGGCAGCGCGGACCGAATGGGGCGGCCAGCAACGGCTCGGTCATGCGCTGTGCCCCGGTCGCCGTTCGCTTTGCCGGCAACCCGGACCAGCTTCGCGAGGTCTCGATCGACACCACCCGCATTACGCACTCAGAGCCGCGCTGTACCTGGGCGGCGGTCGCCCTGAACCAGGCAATTGCCCACGCCCTCGGCGGCGGCGATATTCGCGGCCTCACCGTGGCCGCCACCGCAGGCATCGATCAAGTCGACGTCGTCCGCGTGATCACGAACGCGCCGGATCGACAGGAGGGCGATCTGAACGGCAAGGGATATGTCCTGAATGCGGTGGAGATCGCCTTCTGGGCGACGATGACCCAGCCAACCTTCGAGGACGCTGTCGTTAGCGCCGTCATGATCGGCGACGACACCGACACCAACGCCGCCGTAACCGGTGCGCTCGCCGGCGCGGTGCATGGCTACGCGGCGATCCCTGAACGGTGGCGCACCACGGTTCACCAGCACGATCGGTTGGTTGGCCTCGCTGATCAGCTCCTGGCAGCCGGCTCCGCCGGCTGAGGTGCGAACGACAGGAACCGCCGAACGCTTTGCCGGTTGCGAGCGTCGTCGGCCAGGCCAAGCTCCTGAATCAGCTCGTCCTCGCTCGCTCCGCTGATCGCCCGGTTGACCGCGAAGGTATCCCGCAAGGTCCGCGGCGTAACCGAGCGGCTGATGCCAGCCGCTCGGCGGACGCGATCGGCCATGCCGTTGATTGCCTGAAACCCCACTGGAAACAGGCGCTCCTGCGGATCGCGCTCGGCCAGGAACGCTCCGTAGGCTTCGGCTAGTCGCTCGCTGGCGCGGAGATCCCGGTTCTGGTTCGCCTTCCGCGGATCATCGGTGACGATGTGGATGACGACTGCGTGGGGGTCGTACCGATCGACATTCCCCCGCTCGAGCTTCAGAAGCTCCCCGCGGGAAAGGCCGGCATCCATCATCATGAGAATGGCGGTGTGGCTCCATGGCTCATCATCGGCCGCAGCGGCCAATAGAGCCTCCTGTTCGGCCGGCGAGAGCGGTTCGGGAACCTTCAGCTCGACCCGGTTCGGATAGAAGTCTTCGGTCGGATCGATCGAGAGCACCATGGCATCGTCAACCAGAAACCGGAAGAAGCGACGCACGGAGGTCAGTCGACGCTTGCGCGTCGAGACCGTGTTGGCCTCGCCCAGGAAGCGCATGATGTCGTCGGCCGAGATCTGGTTGATCGCCTTTTCCGGGATCAGGTGCGCCAGGACAGTCAGGTCGAAGAGGTAGGACTCGATCGTGTTCCGTGGCCGCCGCTTCCGCTCGAGATCAGCACGGAACGCGGCCGCGGCGGCCAGCAGGCTCATCCCCGGCCGCAGGCGCTGCGGCGCCTCTTGTCCGGCAAAGTCGAGCTGGGTCATCTGCCCTCCTCCGGTCGCTGTACCGCACCCTCGAGCGGGATATGTCGCTTACCATATGCCCTTGGGATTACCAGTGCAAGTGCATGTCTAACGTCGCCATCGCAGCAGCTCAATTGCCAGTGTCGGTATCATGAAATTGCCGCTCTGACCCAGTGACGCAGGAGATTCCGCAATGCCCGTCCAACTCACATCCGCCTACCAGGATGCACTCGGTTTCGCGATCCAGGTCCATGCCGGCCAAACCCGCAAGGGCACCGACATTCCCTACATCTCGCACTTGCTAGCCGTCAGCGCGACCGTGCTCGAGTTCGGCGGGACCGAGGCCGAGGCCATCGCCGCCCTGCTCCACGACGCCGTCGAGGATTCCGGCGGTCTTGCCACCCGCACGGAAATCGCCAAGCGCTTCGGAGAATCGGTAGCCCGGACTGTGGATGGCTGCTCCGACGACAGCCCTGAGGCCGGCGGCAAGAAGAAGCCCTGGCGCATCCGCAAAAATGCGCATATCGCCCACCTCAAGAAGGCTCCACCATCCGTGTTGATGGTTACGGCGGCGGACAAGCTCCACAATATCCGCGCCATCGCGACCGACTACCGCTACCTCGGCGATGCCCTCTGGGATCGGTTCAACGCGAGTCGAGACGACACCCTCTGGTATTACGGCGCGGTCGTCGACGCCCTCGATGCTGGGGATGCGCGCCTCAATGATCGGGATCCCAACGGCGAAGCGAAGACCAAGCTCGATCGGCTGGTTGATGAGCTCGAGATCGCGGTGGAGGACCTCATCGTCGATGTCGGTCTCATGACCATGCAATCCGTCTTCGAGGACGTGCTGGAAGAAGGCGCGCTCGACTTCTTCGGGCCGCTCGATATGCATGAACAACTCGGACGTTCGCGCGGTGGCAATGAACCATCGGCTCATTGATCCCGGAACGCGGTAGGCTTCCGCATCGAATGTTCGCCATCATGTGAGGGATGCAGGCCGTGGCAAAGTCGTCGCAAAGTGCGGTCGTCTGGGATCGATTCGAGGAGATCCCGCCATTCTCCCCGGGCCCGCACATCTGGATGCGGACCGTTGCCGGCAGTCAGGTGATGATGAACCTGGTCACGATCGAGCCCGGCGGCATCGTCCCGGAGCACAGCCACTCCAACGAGCAGGCGGGATATGTCCTGCGCGGCACGCTGATCCTGACCATCGAAGGCGAAACCCGCCATCTGAACGCCGGCGACTGCTACCTCGCGCCCGCCAATGCGGTTCACTCCGGCACAACCACCAATGAAGGTTGCGACGTGCTGGACATCTTCGCCCCGCCGCGCGCGGACTATGTCGAAGCAGCTGCCGAGGCCCGCCGCTCATCCGACCGGCACTAGCGCAGCACGCGCACCTCGGAGAGATATCCAAGCACGCGGTCAACGTTTGGATTCGCGAAATAGAAGCGGATGTAGCGGGCGGTCCCGCTCCAGGCGACGCTGCGCCATTCGTCGACGGCGCCGTTCGACTTCATCGTGACTTGCGTCCACGTTTTCCGATCGAGCGATACATCGATCGCAAAGGTATCGGCCGCTCCACCCTTCGCGAACATCCAGTCGATCTCGCTGATCTGCTGCGGCGAACCGAGATCGAACCAGATCCAGGCACTCGGCGGCGCCTTCTTCGATGTTGTCGCCCAATACGTCGAGTAATCACCGTCGTATGCGACAGCAGAATCGGATGAGTTGTCCGTCCGACCACTCCCGACGATCGGCGCCGGGATCGCCACGCCGTCGCATGGCGCCAGGGATCCGTCGCTGACCGATCCGAATGTGATCGCCCAGTAACTCCCCTCTTCCGAATCCGGGTTGCTGCCGAAGCCGATGCCAATCGCGTGATAGCGACGGTCGCTCAGCACATCGCGATAGGCCGGAAGATCGGTCAGCGAGCGGTAGATCGCTGAGGCAGAGTCGGTGCCGGCGCCGATGATCGCGCCGCGGGTGGTGTGCGTGTTGTCGGGATACCCGAAGTTGGCGATGTTCTCCTGCCAGGTGATCGTCTGGTCGTGGTTCTCGCCTTCGTGCCGGACCGAGTAGTCGGCCGGGAAGTAGTTGTAGGTAGCCATGCTCTCGGCGTGATGCCGCGCCGCGGCGGTCAGGGTCGGACTGGCGACCAGCGGCGCAAGGCCACTCACCTGCCGAAAGGTGTTGATTCGATCCAGGAGCAGCGCTTCATTGGCGCTCAGGCACCGATCCCCGGCGGACTGATTGGCGCTCGCAGGGCCTGCAAATCCAACCAGCAACGCACCGGTCAGCATTATCGTCACGGCCAGCAGCAATCGCAATCCTGCGGGTGGGATGCGCGTCATCGCCCGATCTCCAATATTCGGCGGCAGGGATTACAAACCTATCTTCCCCACTTGACCGCCGCCTGTCAATCCGCGCTACTCGACCTCGATGCGCGGAAAGAGCGGACCCTTGGGATTGACCGTCCCGAAGGTGCTTGAGCCCCATGCCGCCAGGTCCCAGTCACCGTCGCCGATCGATGCCAGACCGAGTTGATCCATGATCCGGTTTGCCGTCGACGGCATGTACGGCGCCAGCAGAATCGCCGCGATTCGCGTCGCCTCGGCCGCGGTCCAGAGCGTCGTGTCCAGCGCCACGGCGCTATCCGGCGATTTCGCCAGCGTCCATGGCTTGCGCTCCTCGATGTACTGGTTGGCACGGCGGATCAGGGCCCATATCGCGTCGAGCGCGTCATCCAGCTCCCAGTTGTCGATCAACTGACCAGCCTGCTCAGCGGACCTGGAAGCCACCCCCTGGACGTCACGTTCCAGGTCTCCCGGCTCGCCGGCCGCCTGCACCGAACCGCCCCGGTAGCGGCCGATCATGCTCACCACGCGGTTGAGCAGGTTGCCGAGGTCGTTGCCGAGATCATTGTTGTACCGGCGGATCAGGTTCCCGCGCGAGAAGTCGCCATCCGACGTGAAGGTCATGTCGCGCATGATGTAGTACCGGATCGGATCCGCGCCAAACTCCGTGACCAGATCGACCGGCGAAACCGTGTTCCCGGTCGTCTTCGAGATGCGCTGCCCCTCGAGCGTCATGAAGCCGTGGACGACAATCCGCCGCGGCAGCTCGAGCCCGGCCGACATCAACATCGCCGGCCAATAGAGGATGTGGAAGCGCGTGATGTCTTTACCGATGATCTGGGAGTCAGCCGGCCAGTACCGGTTGAATCGGTCCGGATCGTCCGGGAATCCGATCGCGGTCAAGTACGTCGTCAGCGCGTCGTACCAGACATACATGACGTGTCCCGGGTCGCCCGGCACCGGGATCCCCCAGGCTGGCTTGTCGGGCTTGACCTGACGGGAGACCGAGAAGTCGCGGAGACCGCTCTCGATCAGCGCCATCATTTCCGGTCGCCAAACAGATGGCGTCACGAACTCTGGATGATCCTCCAGGTGCTTCTTGAGCACGTCCGTGTACTTGCTGAGTGCGAAGAAGTAATTCTCCTCCTCCAGCCACTCGGGCGTCACGGTTGGATGCAGCGGACAGTGCCCGTTCACCAGCTCCGCGTCGGTGTAGTAGTTGTTGCAGTTCGGGCAATACCAACCGGCGTAGGTCGCCTTGTAAATGTCGCCGTTGGCCATCGCCCGCTCGAAGAGCTCGGTCGAGGCCCGGGCATGGCGCGGCTCGGTCGTCCGCGTCCAGGCATTGACCGAGATCTCGAGCGCGTTCCAGGCGCGGAGGAAGGTCTCCTCCATCAGATCGCTGAAAGCGCGCACGTCCATGCCCGCGTTCCGGGCGGCAGTCACGATATGCTGGCTGTTCTCGTCCAGGCCCATGCAAAAGACAACGTCGTCCCCGAGCAACCGGTGATATCGGGCGACGACATCGGCCGAAATCTTCTCGAAGGAGTGGCCGATGTGCGGTTCGCCGTTCGGGTAGTCGATGGCGGTAGTGATGTAGAACGGAGCACCGATGGACAAGAAATTCAACCTTCCGGAGATATGAGAACCGCGGGCAACCCCCGCGGTTCTAGCCACCCATCAGATTAGCACGCACGCCGGACCGGCATTACCGTCCTGAGGTTCAGTCCTCGCCGCCGGTTCTCAGCAGGGCGTAGTACTTGGCGTCCGGGTGGTGGATGACGATTGCGGCCGTAGTCTGCTCCGGGACGAACTGGAAGCCGTTCGTCACCTCGACCCCGATCGATCCGACATCGAGCAACTGGTCGACCAGGGTGTGTTGCTCCAGATCGGGACAGGCCGGGTAGCCCCATGAGTAGCGCTTGCCAGTCTCGGGCCCAATACCCAGCTCGCAGCGCACTCGCTGGTGCAGGTACTCGGCCAGACCCTCGGCACTTTGCACACTCAGGCCGTGGGCGAAGTAGCTCTCGCTGTACTCGTTTTTCGCTTGCAGCATATCGGTATACGCGTCCGCTACGGCGCCCATGGTCACGATCTGGAATGCCGCCACGTCCTTCCGCCCTGAATCGAGCGGCAGGAAGTAGTCGGCCAGGCAGAGCCGTTCCCGGGCCGGCTGTCGCGGGAAGGTAAAGCGGGTCAACTCTCGCTCGTGGTCTTCGGGATCGAAGATGATCAGGTCATTGGCTTCAGAATTGGCCGGGAAGTACCCATAGCGAGCGCGCGGCTGCATCCAGCCGGTCTGCTCGACCTCCTCCTGCATCCGGCGCAAGCGCGGATAGAACTCGGTCTCGAGCAACTCTTCCCACGCCTCATCCTTCACACCCTTGCCGCCCCAGTGCAGGCGGAAGAGCGTCTTCAAATCGAGGTGCGGCCAGATGTCGCTGGCCGAAAAATCGGTCGGTTCCCGCACACCCCAGAACGGCGGCGCGGGGATTTGCTCCAGGATCCGGGTCTCGGAGCGGGTCGTGTCGTTGGCGTCAGGACGGGCGATGAACGAGCCGCGATCCGGCCGACCCATCGTTTTCCGTGCCTGCTCGATCGTATTCGCAACAAGGCTCGGTCGTTCGTCGGGACGGATGATCGTGTCCATCAGCGACAACCCCTCGAACGCGTCCTTAGCGTAGAACACGCCCGACTCGTACGGGGTCTCCTCGTCGACAAACAGCGAACGGTGCGCGTACGGCCGGTTGATCGCCGCGCCGCCGATGATGACCGGAAACTGCAGCCCCTGGTGGTGCAGCTCCTTGACGCAAAGCGGCATCTGCTTGCTGGTCGACACCAGGAGCGCCGACAGGCCGATCGCGGTCGCGTTGACCTCGACCGCCTTGTCGATGATCGTGCTCACCGGAACCTGCTTGCCGAGGTCATAGACGGTGTAGCCGTTGTTGGTCAAGATTGTGTTGACGAGGTTCTTGCCGATGTCGTGGACATCGCCGTAGACCGTCGCCAGGACAACCTTGCCCTTGGTGACGCCCTCCTGCTTCTCGAGGTAGTTCTCGAGTTGACTTACCGCCTTCTTCATAACCTCTGCCGACTGCAGCACGAACGGCAGGATCAATTCGCCAGCGCCGAATTTGTCGCCGACCTCCTTCATTGCCGGCAGCAGCGTGTTGTTAAGCACCTCGACTGCGTCACCGCGCGTCGCCACCGCTTCATCGATATCGGCCTCGACGCCGTCCTTCTTTCGGTAGACGATCCGGTAATGCAGCCGCTCGAAAACATCCATGTCGGCCATGGCATCGACTGCGTTGGAGGAGCCGGTATCGGTCCGGCCCTCGAAGTGTTCGATGTACCGCTGCAATGCGTCGGGCCGGCGGTAAAAGATCAAATCCTCGGCTAGCTCGCGCTCCTCGGCCGGGATCTCGCCGAGCGGGACGACGTGCGATGGGTGAATGATCGCCATGTCGAGGCCGGCCTTGACGCAGTAATACAGGAAGATCGCATTCAGTACGCGCCGAGCCGCCGGCGACGATCGCTTCGATGATCCGCTCGGTTGCCATGCAGCAGGAGCCGGCGCCACTGATTGTCGGCGAGCGCGTCAATACCCAGGGGTCTCGCAAGGTCAAGCGATTTGCGTTGGCAGATGACTTCGACGGCCT
>DASQCG010000567.1:0-4014 GCA_035634825.1 Thermomicrobiales bacterium
TCAGCTCGGGCGGCAGGTGGTAATCGAAATCGGAAACTCGAAGAGAGGGATCTACCGGCGACACGATCAGTCGAAGAGGTTCGGCTGTTGCTCAGCCGCCCCGACCAGCAATTCCAGCGTGGGCGGTGGCTCGATCTCAAGATGCTCGTAGGCAAGTCGAGTCGCGATGCGTCCGCGCGGTGTCCGTTGGAGGAAGCCGAGCTGGATCAGGTACGGCTCGTAGACATCCATGATCGTGTCCGTCTCTTCGGAGGTAGCGGCGGCGAGTGTGTCGATCCCCACCGGTCCACCGCCGAACTTGTGGATGATCGAGAGCAGGATTCGGCGATCGACGTCGTCGAGGCCCAGCACATCGACTTCGAGCATCGCCAGCGCCTCACGTGCCTCGGTCTCGTGAATCTGCCCCGAGCCGTGGACTTGTGCATAGTCGCGCACGCGCTTCAACAATCGATTGGCAACTCGTGGCGTGCCTCTCGATCGGGATGCGATTGCCACTGTGCCGGCATCATCGATGTCGATATCGAGGATCTTGGCCGAGCGACGAATAATCTCTTCTGTCGCCGCCTGGTCGTAATAGTCGAGCCTGAGGACCGCGCCGAATCGGTCTCGCAACGGACCGGTGAGCAATGCCAGGCGGGTAGTCGCGCCAACCAACGTGAAGCGCGGGAGCTTGATCCGCATCGTCCGCGCCGAGGGCCCCTTGCCAATCACGATGTCGACGGCATAGTCCTCCATCGCCGGGTAAAGCACTTCCTCGACCTGGCGGGAGAGCCGGTGGATCTCATCGATGAAGAGGACGTCGCCCGATTTGAGGTTGGTCAGAATGGAAACGAGGTCGCCCGCCCGCTCGATCGCCGGTCCGGCCGTAATCCGAAGGTGGACGCCCATCTCGGCGGCGATGATGGCGGAGAGCGTCGTCTTGCCGAGACCGGGTGGCCCATAGAGCAGCACATGGTCGAGGGTTTCGCCCCGACGCTTCGCGGCCTGAATGAACACGTTGAGTGTGGACTTGACGCGATCCTGCCCGATATATTCGGTCAGCCGGCGCGGTCGCAGGCTGAGCTCGGAGGCCACGTCAGGCTTCTGCTGACCGGCGCCGACGAGCCTGGTATCGGGATCTGCGGGCGAGGGCGGTTGCGCTGTCATACCGCCAAGTATACCCCCAACTAGAACAAGCGTTCAGCCTGCCCTTACGGCGCCGGCGATGAACTCGCGGCAGGGGAAGCGGCAGGCGAGGCAACCGGAGTGCCTGTCAATTCCGCCAGCTCTTCTTGCGCGACCTGGCGAACAACTGAATCCCCGGCGCGCTCGATGGCCAACTGGTAATACATGACGGCGTCCTGCGTGCGCGGTGGCGACCAGCTCCGGTAGAGCCGCGCCAGGCCGAGCAACGCGAAGCCATTGTCCGGCTGCGCCCCAATGACCTTCTGGTATTGCAGCTCGGCGTCTCGCTGCTTGCCACCCGATGCCAGCGCGCTCGCGAAATCGAGGCGCAGAGACATGTCATCCGGTGTGATCGTCAGCGCCTTCTCATACCATGTGATCGCCTCTGCCGTATTGCCTGTATTGCCGAGGTAATTGGCAAGCGCCGACATGGCAGCGACGTCGTTCGGATCCGCAGCGATCTTGTCCCGGTACTGCTGTTCGACCGGAGCCATCTGGTTAGGATCGACGGTGAGCGGCTTGGGCTCGTTCCCGCTGCCTCGCAGCAGGTCATCGAAGACGGCCACGCCGATCGCGCCGAAAACCAGCGCCGCAACCACGACCACAGCGATGACGTTGAACGTCATGATCGAGCGCGATTGCTTCGGCGCGCGGCGTTTTCGCTTCTGGGTTGCCCGGGGTCGTTGTGTCATTCGTGAGCGTTGTTCGTACGATTACAGCGCCGAACCTTACCATAGGAGGGGTCGATATCCTGAACGCGCCGATAGCGGACGCGGGATTGCTCAATAGCGGACAGGCTGATAAAATTGAACGTCGTGCAACAGCACGCGCCGACCTAGCTCAGCTGGTAGAGCAGCTGTTTCGTAAACAGCAGGTCTGGGGTTCGAGTCCCCAGGTCGGCTCCAGGCGACGAAGAGTCGCCGGCAGAACAGGCCGAAGTGGCGGAATCGGCAGACGCGCTACGTTCAGGGCGTAGTGGGGAAACCCGTGGGAGTTCAAATCTCCCCTTCGGCACCGTGAATCGGCAGGGCCCCGCGGCCCTGCCCGCACGTTGACAAGCGAATGACAAGGGCGAAAGGATGGTCGCGGGCGGTGGCTTGCCATCGTTCGAGGAAAGTCCGAGCTGCACAGAGCATGGGTGCCTGGTGAAAGCCAGGGAGGCGGGCTGTATGGCCCGTCGACAGTCCAGATTGGCGCATCGGGCAACCGGTGCGAGAGCAACAGAAACCAAACCGGACGCGGCAACGCGCACCGGCTGAAAAGGGCAATCCTCCCTGCAGCAATCTCCGATCCGACCGTTATCAGGTGGCTCGCCGAGGTCGAAAGTCGAGAGCAGCCGTCACCCGCGAGGGCCGGCCGGTCGCAAGACCGAGAGAGATGACCATCGCAAACAGAACTCGGCTTACGTTTCGCCCCACTCGCTTGTCAAAACACGTATGGTGCCTTTAGCTCAGTCGGCAGAGCGCTTGTCTGTGGAACAAGAGGTCACGGGTTCGAGCCCCGTAAGGCACCCCACCGAAAACCCGCGCAAATGCGCGGGTTTTCGTCATTCTGTACCGGACCTGGACTTTAACCGGCTCAACGCAGTTTGTTGCCCCGGTTCCACCCACGATTCCGGTTTGCGTCCGCGGGTGCGCTCAGAGCCTGGTCGCGCATCGCACTCGCGCGTAGTCGCCGGCGGACCGTCCCCCATCCGGGAATTGGCTGAGAACGTAACGGTGACGGACAGGCTGGCTCTGCTACGGACGCCCGCGGCATCCGGCCCAAAACGTGGAGAAATCGCCATGCGCAATTTCATCCTGGCATTTACCGTCGCGGTAGCCCTCATGCTTGGCTCGGCCGCGCTGATCAGCGCCGCTCCCAACCCGAGTGGCACGGGCCAACCCGGCGCGTCTTGTGGATCTCCGGGAGCGGAGGTCATGCCTGCCGGGTTCAATACCGACGGCTTCGCCCATGCGGAAACGGTTTACGCCGGCAGTGAGAACTCGGCGTCGCTGGCCCATACCGACAACCCGCACGCGGTCTCACAATATGACGTCGCGTGTTTCCAGAAGACGAGCTCCGGTCACTAGTCGAGACTTCGAACCGGCTCAGCGATAAGTTCGTCTCATCCTGCTCCATTAAACAGGGAAGACGGCCCTGCGCTTGAGCCACCGTTCGCGGACCGGGCCGGCGCGAATTACCGGCCCGGTCCTTTCATCTTCTGCCTAATGCCCCAGCGTCAACCTGGCAACGAGGAGCGTTGAATCCCGCGCCGCGGTGTCTCACTCGTCCAGGATGGTCTCTTCGAGGCGCATGAGGGTGTAGAGCTTGTCCTGGGTGTTGCTGGCGTCGGAGATGAAGTCGCCGAACCAATCGCCGGACCAGGATTCGGACAGCGGCAAGCCGGTGCGCATGTGCGCCTCAATCTCCCGGAGCAGTAGGAGCGCGGTGTTCAGCCGACCGTGTGCCTCACTGAGGATGCTGCCGTACCGCGGGTCCGACCTGACTGAGTCGACTCGCAAGGAGCAACTCGCCGCGATCGACGGCCAGATTAGGGCAATCGACAAAGCCATCGCCCGCCTTGGCGAGGTTGGTCAATGACTCGATGGCGACGGTCTCGTGATCAGAAAGCGGGATAATCCCGTGTACGGACAATTGATTATCGGGATCAAGCACCTATATTGGGGACAGTACTCCTTTGCGCATAATCGGTCCCCGCTCTCGGATCGCGAGCGATTCGGCTGGACCCAGGGACTTCCCGACGCCGCACCGGTTTCGTCGTTGCCCCTGATTCGTGCTGGACCACCTGTTCACTCCGTGGGGATCGCTCGTGTCACGAGAGGTTGACCCATGTCCAGCGAATCTCCC
>DASQCG010000568.1:0-5396 GCA_035634825.1 Thermomicrobiales bacterium
AATCGGGTCGATTTCCACGAACCAGAGAGCGGGCCGGTCTCTGCCTCGCCGTCTCCGACAACCGCGACCACGATCAGATCAGGGTTGTCGAACGCGGCGCCGAAGGCATGACTCAGGACATATCCCAACTCGCCGCCTTCATTGATCGAGCCAGGGGTCTGGACGCTGACGTGGCTGGGAATGCCGCCGGGGGTCGAGAATTGCCGGAAGAGCAGTCGCATCCCTTCGGCATCGGCCGTGATCGTCGGATAGATCTCGGAGTAGGTGCCCTCGAGGTAGACCTGGGCAACGACCGCGGGACCTCCGTGACCTGGTCCGGCCAGGTAGATCGCGTTGACATCCCGCTCGCGGATCAGGCGGTTCATGTGGACATATACCAGGTTCAACCCGGGTGACGTACCCCAGTGTCCAAGCAGTCGCGGCTTGATGTCGTCGAACGTGAGCGGGCGGCGCAGGAGCGGGTTCGACTTGAGATAAATCTGCCCAACTGTGAGATAGTTCGACGCCATCCAGTACCGGTTGATGAGATTGAGGTCGTGGTCAGAAAGTGGGCCACTTGCGACAGGTATCGATTGAATCTCATGCGGGTCGGCAATTACGGCGCTGGAAACTCTCGTGTCGAAACGGTATGTCATGAGACACCTCCTTGCAGGGCGGATAGCGTGTGCCGCGCGATCATGCGGTCTTCATCGGTCGGGGTCACCCGCACGATTGCCGATGCATCATCGGCAGAAATGATCGCGGCGTTGTCAGCGTTTCTTGTCTCATCGAGCGCGATCCCGGCGAACTCTAGGCCGGAGCAAATGCCGGATCGCACAGCGGCGGCTCGCTCGCCGATCCCGCCGGTGAACACGAGCACGTCTATTCCTCCGAGCACAGCGATCAGTGCACCGAGCTGCTTCCTTGCCAGGTAGCAATAAAGGTCAATCGCATTGGAAGCGTCCGGGTCAATCGGCGCGCGTTCGAGAAGGTCGCGCATTTCGGACGTCAGGCCCGATACCCCTTTGAGTCCGGACTGCTTGTTGACCAGCAGACGCAGCCGGTCGGGGCTCATCCCTTGCTCACTCAGCAGGTAGAGGAGTACCCCGGGATCGAGATCTCCAGTGCGAGTCCCCATCATCAGACCCCCGGTTGGAGTGAAGCCCATCGTGGTCTCAACTGAATGACCATCGCGGACGGCGGTCATGCTGGCTCCATTGCCAAGGTGGGCGATGACGATCCGCCGTTCCGCCAATGCGGGATCGATTCTCCGCAATTCATCCAGCACCGATTCGCAGGAGAGGCCGTGAAAGCCAAAGCGGACGATCTCTGACGTTTCCGGAAGTTGAGGCAACGGATATTGCCGCGCCCACGGTGAAAGCGTGTGGTGGAATGCGGTGTCGAAGCAGGCGATATGTGGGACGTCCGGAAACGATGCCTGGAATGCAGTTATCGCGGCGATCGCTTGCGGGAGATGTTCCGGGGCAAGCGGCGCGAGGCGATTCAATTCGTCGATCATCGCCTGGTCGACACGGTGCCAGGCTGCGGAATAGCGACGGCCGCCATGCACCACCCGGTGACCAATGGCAGCGACCGTCCCGGAAAGCCCTGGGCGCTCCAGGGCGTCGAGTACGAGCGTGATTGCGGCCTCGTGGGTTGGGAGGTCAGCGTCGGACCGGCCGATCGAACGCAGGGAACCATCCGCTCGCAGGCGACCGCTTCCAGAGGCAATGCCGTCCGCCACAATCGAGCCGGTCTCCAGGAGCTCAGGTTCTATTCCGAATACGCCGACTTTCAGGCTCGAAGAGCCGGAATTGACGGCGAGAATGCGGCGTATCGAGTCAGCCGTCACCGTCGAGACAAGGCGGTTTCCGCGGTGCGAAGCGACCGAAGCTGCGGAAATTCGAAGGATTCGCACTCCTCGCATTCGAGGTCGTCTTCGCGTCGGAGCTCGGGTGCGCGCTCAGACGCTCCAACCGCAAGCACAATGATGCCTTCTCGTTGAAAGAGTGGATCGCCGGAGGTGTCGCCTCGGCCCACACTGGTCTCAACGCTTGTCACAATCAGGTCTCCGGGTCGCATCGCGGCGGGAAGCTCGAACTGGAGCAATCCCTGTCGAATCTCATGCGTAACCCGAAAGCCGCGGGCCGTCAATGCGTTGGCTACGGCGGCAACGTAGTCGCGAGCTTGGCCATGCGCATCTGGCAATGTGGTCCGGCAGGCGGACACATCCATGGCCGGACCATGGCAGCCGATCCGCACCAGATGGCTGACGTCCACAAAACGGATGAGGTGGATCGGGCACTTGTATTGGCGGGCGCGCTCCTGCGCTACGTCCAGGATGGCGAGATCGCCGCGATTACCTTCAAGGGGAACAACGATCCGCATGAACATCTGGCACTCCTTCGGCGGACACGACGTGGAGAGATCAGCATGAAACAATGCGCCAGTGTCACCGTGCACCACGAACCGCCTCGTCTGGAACCTCACCAGCGTCCGGCACGTGTCAGTTTCGTGACAATATTGGGGAGCGGTCGTGAACCGGAGGTGAACCATCACCGCAGCCGTTCGTCCCACAATTCGAGTTGCACCGTGATCCAGTAACGTGAGCCCATGATGCAAACAGAGCAGCACCTGACAACTGACGACTCGGACGACCAGGCAGCCCTGCAGCGGTCGGCCGATGAGGCTGAGGCCGATTCGGCCAGCGACCTGAACGGGTTGACCGAGGCTGAGGTGCAGGATCGACGGAAGCGAGGCTTGGCGAACGTCGTCTCGGTCACCAACACTCGCTCTTATCTCGAAATCATCCGGCGAAATGCCTTCACCTTGATCAACGTCGTGCTCTACGCGACGTGCGCGATGTTGGTTGCGATGGGGCTGTACGGAGATGCGCTTGTCACCGTCGGCCTGGTTCTGTTCAACGTGGTGATCTCGATCTTCCAGGAAATACGCACCAAGCGGACACTGGACAGGATCTCGGTGCTGACCTGGCCAAAGGTGACGGTGCGGCGAGAAGGTCAGGATCAGGCGATTGATCCAACAGAGCTGGTCCAGGACGACCTCCTCCTCATCCAGCCGGGCGATCAAATCGTCGCGGACGGCCCGATCGTTGACGGGCGGGGCCTCGAAGTCGACGAATCGCTCCTGACCGGTGAAGCCGACGCGGTTGCCAAGAACGTCGGCGACAAGGTGCTCTCCGGTACATTCTGTGTCTCGGGGACGGGAATGTATCGCGCGGAAACGGTCGGTCAGGCCAGCGTTGCAAATCGATTGACGAGCGGAGCACGCGCGTACCGGCAGTCGAAAACTCCTATGCAGCAGGACATGGATCTGATCGTGCGGGCGGCGCTTCTGGCCGTGCTGCTCGTGGGAGGACCGGTTCTCATGGACCTGGCCGCGCGGGCAGTCGCGGTCGCGGTCCGGCTGATCGACCAGCCCAGCTCCGTCGCGGTGCGCGAAGCATTTGGCGGATATCCGATCGAGAACACAGTCAGGTCCGCAGCGGTCATCCTGGCGCTTGTTCCCCAGGGCTTGGCGCTGATGATCGCGGTGACATATGCCGCCGCGGCGATGCGTCTGGTTGGCAGCGGCGTGCTCGTCCAGCAGACCAACGCTATGGAGTCGCTCAGCCACGTTGATGTGCTCTGCCTCGACAAGACGGGCACCCTTACGACCAATCAGCTCGAGGTGGTTGACCTTCAGCCCATTGGCGCTGACAAGACCCAGATGGAGCAATATGCCGGCGACTTTGCGGCCAACATGACGACGCGAAACAAGACATCGGATGCGATCGGGTCTGCCTTTTCGGGCCAGAAGCGGACGGTCGTCGGCGAAGTGCCGTTTAGCTCGGCACGAAAATGGAGCTGCGTTTCGATTGACGACGAGCAGGGTCGCGGCCTGCTTGTGCTGGGCGCGCCGGACGTTCTTGCGTCCCGCTTGTCGAACCCAGATCAAGTGAAATCAGTCGTCGACGACTGGTCAGGTCAGGGCCGGCGCGTTGTGCTGCTGGCGGGAAATCCTGATCCTGCATCCATCCGGGATACGGACGGCGAGCCGGAACTGCCGGAGCTTGATCCGATTGGCGTGATCGGTCTGGTCGACAGTCTGCGACAGGAGTCGCGCGAGACCCTGAAGCATTTCAGCGATCTCGGGGTCAATCTCAAGTTGATTTCGGGCGACGATCCCCGCACGGTCGCGGCGCTGGCTCGGCAAGTTGGGTTCCCGGTAAAGGGTGACGTCGTGTCCGGGCTGGACCTGCCGGCGCTCGATGACGAGGCATTCCGTGAGTGCGCGCGGCAAGGTACGGTCTTTGGCCGGACAACGCCCGACCAGAAGGAACGACTGATCCAGGCGCTTCAACAGGATGGGAGGTACGTGGCCATGACCGGCGACGGCGTCAACGACGTGCCGGCGCTCAAGCGGGCCAATATGGGTATTGCGATGCGTAGCGGTAGCGACGCTGCTCGCGGCGTAGCCGATCTCGTCCTGCTCGACGACTCGTTTGGCGCCTTGCCGCGGGCGTTCGCGGAAGGGCAGCGGATCGTGGCCGGCATGCAAGACATCGCCGCGCTGTTCGTCGTGCGATCGCTTTCCGTCATGTTGATCCTGTTCGGCGCCGCGTTCGTCAATATGCCCTTTCCCTTATCGCCCCGGGACAACGCCCTGCTGGCGACCCTGACCGTCGGGCTCCCGACGCTCGGCCTGGCGGCTTGGGCAAAGCCACGACCAACCCGGCACCGACTCCTCCGACCAATTGCCCATTTTTCGGTGCCGGCGGCGTTGACCATCGCGCCGGTCTGCCTGGTCACGTTCATGATCTGGTGGCGGCTGACGAAAAGCGCGGAGGAGTCCCAAACGATTCTGACGGCTACCGCTGTGCTTTGCGGCCTCGTGCTCTTGCCATTTGTCGAGCCGCCGGTCCACTGGCTGACCGGGGGCGACGAGTACAGCGGTGATTGGCGCCCGACGTTCCTGGCAGTAGCGCTGCTTGGCTGCTTCCTCGTGGTCAACTTCTCGCCCGGTTTGCGGCTCCTGTTCGACTTTTCACGCGTCCCCGCACGGGACCTCGCCGCGCTTGCAGTAATCGTCGCCGGCTGGGCGGTATTCCTGCGCTGGGCGTGGCGCTATCGGCTGTTCGAGCGCCTGTCCGGGCTTGACGCATGGCGCGGCACGAAGTCTGCAAGCGGCTCAGCCCCGATCGAGTGACTGACAGGGCACCGCTGATTCAACGCTCGTTCCCATGAGGCGCGCCGAAAAGCAGCCCGCATGAGATCAGGCTCACGATCGACATCGCCAGCCAGACCGGGATAAACGTCCAGGCTCCATCGATGTCGCTCTCCGCCGCGAAGAAAGACATCGAGATCAGGGCGATCGTGTAGGCCGCTGCCTTGACCACCAGGATCCCCGCCAGCGTC
>DASQCG010000569.1:0-1627 GCA_035634825.1 Thermomicrobiales bacterium
GCGGCAGCGGAGCGGCTGGTCCCCGAAGGGTTCGGTTGGGCCTGGAATCAGGCGATGATCGAGTTCGGAGCCCTGCAGTGCACCCAGCGCCGTCCCGCCTGCGTGATTTGCCCACTCCAACGACAATGCGCGGCATTTCCGGAGATCCAAACCGACATCGCGGAGCTGCCGGTCGGTGTGCGGCTGAAGAATGAGGCAGCGTTCCGTGGCTCAAATCGGCAATTTCGCGGTCGCGTCGTCGAGGAGCTGCGCCGCTCAGCCAGCGCGACCTTGGCGGAGCTCGGCCCGAAGGTCAAGCATGATTTCGCCGAGCGGGACTTGCCCTGGCTTTACGGGGTTGTTTCCGGTTTGAAGCGAGATGGGCTCGTCACAATCAAGGAGCCGGCTGCCGAGTATGACCCCGACAGTCCGGTTCCTGACCTGGTGGTTGCGCTTCCCGACTGATGCCTAGGGCGCGGTGGCCGTCGTGCCGGCGCATGACGCGCCGAGCTCCGGCGTAACGCCGCGCTTGGTCTTGTAGCTGCGAATGAACTGCTCGACCGTGTCCTTATCGAACGACTGCATCTGGAGCTGGTGGTTCCAGGCAGTCAGCACGATCGGGGCCGGCAAACCCGTATACGGGCTCAGCATCAGATACGGATCGCCTTTGACGATCCCGGCCAGATTGCTCACCTGATCGCTCGATAACCCGGGCTGATACGTGATCCAGACGGCGCCGTGCTCAAGCGAGTGGATCGCGTTCTCTTGCCGGATCGGCTGGGTATAGACATCGCACTGTTGCGGCGTGCTGTTGTGGGCGCCGCCGGCCGGTGGAATTTCGCCTTTATAGTCTGGCTGAGCCGAGTAATCGATGTTGCCTTCAATGTGGTTGGCGCTGGCGTACGAGAACACCTTGACACCGGCGGGCGCCTGGTTGAGATTGCGATCTCGAACATAGTTGACGCCGGCGAATCCGATCGCGCCAAGCACGATCAGAGCGAGAGTGATCGAGATGCCCTTGATGATCAGCATCTCGCGCTTGTTTCGATCGTACCGCTGCCGATGCGCGGTGCGGCGTTCCTTGACCATCGCCTGGCGCCGGGCGGCGCGGGTCTGGGCTTGCTTCTCTGACATCGACTGGTGTCCCTATACCCCTTACTTGATTGCATCCTGCAGGAACGCGCGCACATCGGCGATGGCGATGCGTTCCTGCTCCATTGAATCCCGGTGACGAACGGTCACGCATTTATCGTCGAGCGATTCGTAATCCACGGTGAAGCAGAACGGCGTGCCGATCTCATCCTGCCGTCGATACCGCTTCCCGATATTCGCGGTTTCGTCATAATCTACAACGAAATCGGTGGTCTGCTGGATCTCCTGGAAGAGCGGGCGTGCCACTTCGGTCAGCTCCGGCTTCTTCATCAAAGGGAGAATCGCGGCCTTGTACGGCGCCAGCGCCGGGGCGAGCCGAAGGACGGTTCGCGTGTCCGGTTTCCCGTTGACATCGATGGTCTCTTCCTCGTCGTAGGCATCAAGCAATGCGACCAGAATCGTCCGATCGACGCCGAAAGTCGGCTCGATCACGTGCGGCACGAACCGCTCGCCGGTCTCCTGCTCGAAATAGCGGAGGTCCTCGCCGCTGTATTCC
>DASQCG010000570.1:0-3605 GCA_035634825.1 Thermomicrobiales bacterium
CTCCAACAGCCACTGCTCCATCTCTCGCGCTATTTCGAGCAGCACAAGGAGCGGTATCTCGACGGGTTGCTCGATGTCAGCCTGCATGGCGACTGGCGCGGCTGGGTGGAACTCTTCCTGATCGCGGTCGCCACTGAATCAGGCCGCGCGGTTGGCACAGTCCGGAAACTGCTCGCCCTGCGGGATGACTACCGAACACGGTTCCGTCGCAGCCCAGCCAAGCGAATGACCGAAGTGACCGATCTGCTCTTTTCAGGACCCGTGCAATCCGTGTCCAGCATCGCCAAGGCGCTGGACATGGAATACAAGACTGCCCGGAACATGGTAGGGCTCCTGGTCGCCGATGGGGTGCTCGAGGAGACGACCGGGAAGCAACGCAACCGGATCTACCTGGCCCCCGAGATCATGCAACTGCTGGAGGAATGACGCGGGTCGGGGCTGCGTAAGGCGCATGTCCGCTTATTTCTCCGCATTCATCTGTTGAGCTCCAGGTTGAAGGCGCCACCCCGGGAGCCTCACCGACCAGCAGAGGGTCAGTGGCCATTTGCCCGAACAGAAAACGAGGCGGTCAGGCTTGACCGCCTCGTTTTCTGTTGTATCAGGGTCTGGTTAGTTGCCGATGGGGTCGAGTGCGGAGCCGTCGTGACCACCTGATGGCGCCACTCTCGCCGGCGCGACATTGACCGGCTGGATGACCACGGGCTGGGAGGAGTCCGTGCCCGGATCGGATGCGATCAGGCCGGAGTTATCGACAACCGGGGACTGATCCTGGTCCGGGACGACCATCGGAATCGTGTCCTCGCAGGTGTTGGTCTTGAAGTTGCACGTGCTGCTGTACCCACCACCCATGTCGCATTTCACCTGGCGCGGACCAGCCCTGGATGGCGTTCCGCCGAGGTCCTTGCAGATGCCGACGTACTCATGCTGGGTAACGCTGACTTTCCCGTTCTTGAAGGTTTCCGCCGAGACCGATCCGATCCCCGCGATGCCGAAGACCACTACTGCCAGGACCAGGACCCTGACCAGCCGCACCATCATGATTCCGCGTCGTCGTCCGTGCGTGTTCCGCTCTGTCGCCGTCATTTCGTTTCTCCTTCAAGATATTGATCGCTCTCGATCACGCCTGTGACCATGATTCGATCGTAGGAGGGCGCCAGGCCCATCTCATCGGTGAGATCACGTAATCGAGGCGTGCGTCATGTGACGTGAGTCGTGAGCGAATGGGATTTGGCCAATCGGTGGAGAAGTTGCTGGAGCCCTGCAATCTTCGTGACACGCAATAAGGGGCCCAGCCTTTCGGCCGGGCCCCTTACCGAGAGGGAGCCTGGTTACGGCAAGGGATCGATCGGGCTGAGGTTACTGCCCGGGACGGAGCGGTCGACGCGGACCGGAACCGTGATCGTGCCGCCGGCCGGCAGCGGGTCGAGCGGCGCCGGATCGGCCGACTGCTGAACCCCACCGATCTGGCTCTCATCGACCGCGATGCCGCCCAGCGGATCCTGCGGCGCCGGGCCAGGATCCACGCCCGAGATCTGGCTCTCGTCGACGGAGATCCCATCCAGCGGCCCCTTCGGCTGGATGATCAAGCCAGGCGTGCAGGTCGTGTCGGTCTTGGTATTGGTGCAAGTCTGTGGGTTCTCACCGCCGGTACAGGTGGTGACGGTCTTGATCAACTGGTGACCGTTGGTGTAGCTGCCGTAGTAATTGGTGGACTCGAACGAGCCCCCGCTGACATCGCAGAGGTCCTTCTGGGCCTGGGCACGCTCGCCGATCGTCTTGTGGCCCGTGTTCGGCCGTGCCGCCGCTCCCTGCGTCAGCATCAGACCCAGGATCAGGGCGAACGCCCCGGCCATCATCGCGCGCGAAAAGAACACCGTCGCTGCTGTCTTCCTGGTCTTCATCTCGATTCTCCTCAGTGACGCTCAACCATTCCGTTGCCGCTATCCTGCAGCCGGAGCAACGTCGTCACATCGGTGAGATCACGTAATCGGGTGGAGGGTTGAAGGTGAAGAAGGGTTGATGGGTCAGTGGCCTAAAACCTAAAACCCAAGACCTAAAACCTGTTCAGGGTTCAACCGTAAAGCTCCCCGTGGCCGATTCGCCGCCGCAATTGGCGCTCAGGCGGACCGTACCGAGGCCGAACTCGGGCGGGATCGTGACCAGCCAGAAAAGGCGACCCGCCCCGTCGGCAAACGTTGTCCGGGTCAGCCGCTCGCCCGATTCCGTGCTGCGCAGGCGCATGGTGCAGGTCGCGCCCGGATCGGATTCGCCGATGACGGTCACCTGCTCGCCAGCCGAAGCAGTCTCCGGCAGCGGTGTGAGGTCAAGCGGACTCTCGGTGTGGACCGCATGGATCGGGAGGAACGGATCCGGCATGTCGCGCGGGGCAATCAGGTCAGCACGCGCTCGTTCGAACGATGCATAGAAGGAGTCCACATCCTGGCCGAACGCCGTCGCGAACGCCTCCTGCCAGGAGTCGCCATCGCCCATGGCCTCGAAGAACTGGCTGACCGCCGCCGGGCCGCCCTTCCGCGCCAGCTGGGTTACGGCCAGGAAGGCCAGGCTGTAAACCGGGCCGGTCTCGCCGTAGTACGCGTCGCGGTCTTCGAGCTGCTCGAGCGTGGCCATTTCCGGGGCATTCAGCACAGCCCAGGTCTGGGCATCGATCACTTCCTGGCGGCGGACCAACGTATCCCGGGCCACCGCGTCGAAGGAGAGGTATTCGGCGCTGCCTTCGATCAGCCAGAGCGGAGCATCGCTGTCCCGGCCCGCCGTTGCTCGCTGCCACGAGTGAATGTACTCGTGCACCACCACGTGGACGCGATCGAACGGCGCAATCGATTTCCAGCCGGGCTCGCGGGTGAAGACGACGATGTAGCTCCCGGCCGAAAAGGCGACCGCGCCCGTGCCAGTCGTGTCGCGGGTGTGGCGCACGTTGACGGTGATCTTCGATTTGGGGAACGGCGCGAGAGTCTCGTCAATATACGCCTGGCCGAGTGCGATCCCCTCGCGGACGATGACCTCGTCCTCGGCCGACACACCTTCACCGATGCTGAAGGTGATCTTCGGCTCCGCCGCCCGCACGGGCATGGCCGGGATCGTCGCTTGAACGAGCAACGCAGCGCAGAGGACAACCAGGATTGCGCGCCAAAGTCGGGGATTCATCGATCTACCTCGTCCGGACCGGCGGGCGGCATGACCACCGCCCGCTAGTCCAGGCATAGCGTTTACTCGGGCGAGGCGGTCCACTCGAACTGGAGCTCCTCGGTGGTGCATGCCGGCACCGGCGGAAGTGTGAACGTGCCGACCGCAGAATCGTCATCTGTCAGCGAGCCGCTGACGGTGATCGAAGCGTCGCTGCCGTTAACCGGGAACTCAAGCGTGAAGCTGCCGTTTGCGAGCGGAATCGGCGGCGCCAGCACCTTGCTGGTAACACTGGATGGAGAGTAGATATTCGGCTCGGTGCAGGGAACGTCATAGCGCATGCCGAAATTGGTCATGACGCCATCGGCGATCGCGAAGTTGATCGTCCCGATGTCGTCGATCTCGCCGATCCACTTGACCGCGGCTCCGGCTGGCGGCGTGCTCGTCGCCCTCGGCGCAGG
>DASQCG010000571.1:0-2494 GCA_035634825.1 Thermomicrobiales bacterium
GCCCACGCCGCACATCGCCCTCCGAGATCGCTTCGACGTGACCGGAAGTCTCAATCAGCATCCGTCCGAATTCATCGACGCCTGCAAAGCGACCATCGACGGGCATTTGGGACTGGACGGAGACCGTCTCCTCGATCCAGAGGGCCCGGGCAGACCAGTCTTCGATTATCGTTTGCCACATCCCTGCTTCCAATTGGTCGAATCTGGCCAGAAGCCGGCGAACAATCGCCTCCGCCAAGGCACGCGGCGACGGCGTTTCGGCCAGGATTTCGGCCAGGCAGGTCGCGGAGCTCGCCAGGCTCTCAGGTACCGACCGGAGGTTGATCCCAATCCCGACCATGGCCGTCATGGTCGCGTCCAGTCTGGTGTGGATGAGTACCCCGCCGAGCTTTCGTTCATCCAGGTAGATATCGTTTGGCCACTTGAGCGAAACCGGGACCATCCATTCCGAGATCGCGTCCGCGATCGCGAGCCCTGCTGCGAGCGCGATCAGACCGATGCGCTCGGGCGGGATGTGGACCGGAGCCACCACTGTCGCCAGCAGAGCATCTCCGGCTGCGGCCTCCCAGCGCCGATTACGTCGGCCTCGTCCCTTGACTTGATGCCGGGCGATGATCGTTGTCCACGGACCGATTTCCCCTCGTGCGAATCGATCAGCCGCTTCGGTCATCGTGCTCTCGACTTCATCGAGCTCAATGAATTGAAGTTGGGATATCAACTGAAGAGCGCGCTGATGCTCAGGTCCTTGTGAATGCGCATGATTGCCTCGGCCAGCATCGGCGCAATGGACACGACTTCGACGGCAAGGCATTCCTGCCCGTGCGGCATTGGCAACGAGTCCGTGACGAAAACACGTTCGATGGCGGACGCCGCGAGAAGATCGAAGGCGTTGTCAGCGAAGATGGCGTGCGTCGCAGCCGCGACCACGTTCCGGGCGCCGCGCTCCCGCAGCATGTTGGCGGCGACGGCAAGAGTTCCGCCAGTCGAGATCATGTCGTCCACGATGACCGCCATCTTGCCTTCGACGTCGCCGACCATCTCGAGCACTTCAGTGGCATCCGGCTCAGGATGTCGTTTCGAGATGATGGCAAGCGGCGCTCGCAGTCGGCCCCGGAAGTTGTCGGCACGCGCAACGCCGCCCGCATCCGGGCTGACCGCCACCAGGTTGGTCTCGCCGGTCCGCTTGATCCGCTCGGCAAGCAGCGGTGTGGCGCGCAGGTGATCGACGGGGATATCAAAGAAGCCCTCGATGGCCGGCGCGTGCAGGTCGACGGTCAGGACTCGGTCCGCGCCGGCGGTTACGATCAGGTTCGCGACCAATTTGGCCGAGATTGGCTCCCGCCCTGAAGTCTTCTTCTCTTGTTTGGCGTAGGCGTAATACGGGAT
Source organism: Thermomicrobiales bacterium (assembly GCA_035634825.1). Classification (GTDB taxonomy): domain Bacteria; phylum Chloroflexota; class Chloroflexia; order Thermomicrobiales; family UBA6265; genus DASQCG01. The sequence continues at coordinate 1,387 of DASQCG010000571.1, forward strand.
GACGGCGGTGATGCGAGCCGCCGATGCCCGGCGAGCGGCATCGATCATCATCAGCATCTCCATCAGGTGATGGTTCGCCGGCTCGCTCATCGACTGGATGATGAAAACGTCCGAACCCCGGACATTCTCTTCGAGCTTGACGCGGGACTCGCCATTGCGCCACTGGCCGACGACTGCTCGGCCAAGCGGCGCCTCAAGCTCGCGCATGATGTCCGCGGCCAATTGCGGATGCGCATTGCCGGTGAACACCTGCAACCTGCCGTCCATCACGTTATTCCTTGTTCTCCCTCGTTTGACCTGGAAGTGGACGCGCAGGAATTCCCGCAACGCGTTCGCCAGCCGGAACGTCCCTCGTGACAACGGCGCCGGCCCCGGTCACCGCCCTGTCCCCGATCGTCACCGGCGCTACCAGCATTGTGTCGCTGCCGATGAAGACGTCTGAACCGACGTCGGTCCGATGCTTGTTGACCCCATCGTAATTGCACGTGATCGCGCCCGCACCGATGTTCGTGCGTTCTCCAATCGACGCGTCGCCGACGTAACTCACGTGGCCCATGCGAACCCCGGCGGCAAGCGTGCTGTTTTTGATTTCTGCGAAGTTGCCGACATGCACTCCGGCCGAAATCACCGCTCCGCCGCGAACGTGACTGAACGGTCCAACATCAGACCCGGCCATAACTTCCGAATCGGTGACGAACGACGCCGTAATGCGACAGCCGTCGCCGATGCTGGCCCGATCCAATACAGTATTTGGTCCAACCTCGCATTCTGACCCGATGACTGTTCCCGATTTGACAAGGCAACCCGGCAAGATAGTGGTATCGACCCCGATCTCGACGCCATGCTCAATGACAGATGTCTGCGGAGCAACCAGGGTGACTCCATTGCGCATGTGGTGGAGCTGAATCCTCTCCTGTAAAAGGGAAGCCGCATGTGCAAGGTCTGCGCGGTCGTTAACTCCGATCAACTCACCCGGCTCACCAAGGACGCTCGCTACCTGGCGTCCGTCGGCGACCGCGAACTCGACCAACTGTGTCAGGTAATACTCGCCCGTCGCCGGACTTGGCGTGAGGCGATTGATCGTGGAACGTAACCACTCCGCATCGAT
>DASQCG010000572.1:0-3996 GCA_035634825.1 Thermomicrobiales bacterium
CCCGCCGGGTCGCGCACATGGTCCAGCTCGCCGAGCATGTCGGGGTGCGGTATGTCGCGACCGGCAACGTCCACTACCACGTCCCGGAGCGGCACCGGCTCAATGACGTCCTGGTCGCGATCCGGAGCCACTCCAACCTCGATGGCTGCCACCGCGAGCGCCGGCCGAACGACCAGTTCTACCTCCGCTCGGCCGAAGAGATGGCCGAGCGCTTCGTCGCGTATCCCGAGGCGCTGACCACGACCCGGCTGATCTCGGAGCGGTGCGCGTCGTTCAACCTGGCCAGGGATCTCGATTACCGCTTCCCCGATTACCCGACCGGTCTCGGCCAAACGCCGGACGATGTCCTCCGCCAGGTCTGCACCGATGCGCTCCAGCAGCGCTACCAGCCGGAGGAGTATGAGACAGCCGAGGAGCGGCTGAACGAGGAGCTGCGGATCATTACGCACCACAAGCTGTCCGGCTTCTTCCTGCTCTACCGCGACCTGCTCGAGATGGCCCGGGAGGTCGCGGTCGAGGTCCGCGGCGATGGTCCCGGCCGCAAGTTCGGCAACTTGCCGCCGGGAAGAGGACGGGGATCATCGGTCAGTTCGATCGTCTGCTACCTGATTGGCCTCTCCCACGTCGATCCGCTCAAGCACAACCTGCTCTTCGGTCGCTTCCTGAACGACGAACTGCACTCGATCCCGGACATCGACCTCGATTTCCCGCGCGAGATCCGCGAGGTGCTGATCGAGCGGGTCTACGAGCGCTACGGACACGAGCGGGCGGCGCTGGTCTGCGCTTTCTCGACCTACAAGCTGCGCAGCGCCGTGCGGGATATCGGCAAGACGCTCGGCATTCCCCTGACTGACCTCGACAAGATTGCCAAGCTGAGCGACCGCCATGGGGTCGAGCGGCTGGGCGAGGAGCTGGCCGAGCTGCCGGAGTTCGTGGATCGGGTCAACTCGCCGCCATGGACCTACCTGATCGAGCTGGCCGCTCAGCTCGCACACTTCCCGCGCCATGTCACGCAGCATGTCGGCGGCATGATCATCTCCTCGACGCCGCTCAACGAGCTGGTGCCGATTCAGCCGGCCGCGATGGAGGGGCGCTTTCTCTGCCACTGGGACAAGGACTCGTGCGACGACGCGCGGATGGTCAAGATCGATTTCCTCGCGCTCGGCATGCTCTCGCTGGTCGAGGAGTGCCTCGATCTGATCGTCTACAACGACAAGGCGCCGGTCGATCTGAGCCGGATCGATTTCGACGATCCGAAGATCTACGACATGATCTGCATCGGCGACACGATTGGCACCTTCCAGATCGAGAGCCGCGCCCAAATCCAGATGCTGCCGCGTACGCAGCCGCGCCGGCTCGAGGACCTGATCGTCGAGGTCGCGATCGTCCGGCCGGGACCAATCGTCGGCGGCGCGGTCAAGCCGTACGTGGCGCACCGGCAGCGGATCCGGACCAGCTTTTTGCCGATTGAGCCGGAGTATGACCACGAGCTGCTGGAGCCGGTGCTGGCCGAGACGCATGGCGTCATCCTCTACCAGGAGCAGGTGATCGAGGTGGCGATGGCTCTGGCCGGCTTCACGGCCGGGCAGGCCGATGCGTTGCGCCGATCGATGACCCGCAAGCGATCCCGCGATGCGATGATCGCGCTCTGGACCCAGTTCCGGGACGGCGCGAAAGGGAAGGGTGTCCCGTCCGAGAGCGCCCGCACCGTCTTCCGGAAGCTGCTCGGCTTCGCCTCATATGGCTTCCCGAAGGCGCATGCGGCGGCCTTTGCCGTGCTGGCCTATCAATCGTGCTGGCTGAAGTACTACTACCCGACCGAGTTCATCTGCGGTCTGCTCAACAACCAGCCGATGGGGTTCTACCCCTCGCACGTACTGATCAACGACGCCAAGCGGCACGGAGTGCGGATCTTCGGGCCGGATGTCAACGGGAGTGGGGTCCGCTGCGCGGTCGAAGATCGCAACGGAATCCGGATCGGGCTGGCCTACGTCAAGACGCTCAGCGGCGATGCGGCCCGGCGGATCGTGCTCGAGCGGGAGGCGAACGGCCCGTACCGGTCGCTGGCCGATTTCATCCGCCGCTGCCCGATCGGACCGGATGCGGTCGAGAACCTGATCGCGGTCGGCGCGTTCGATCGCTTCGGACTGAGCCGGCGGGAGGCGCTCTGGCAGGTTGGACTCTTCATCCCGTCGAAGCGGTTCGGGATCGGCAAGAAGCGAGCCGCAGGGGAGCGCGGCCGGCAGCTTTCGCTGGCCTTGCCGGTCGAGCAGGACATGGTGTCGCTCAAGCCGATGGGCGCGTGGGAGCAGATGGAGGCGGATTACGCGGTGCTCGGCCTCTCCGCCCGCTATCACCCGCTGGGGTTGCTGCGGAGCCGGCTGCCGGCGCACTACGTGTCCACGGTCGATATCGAGACATTGCCCAGCGGACGGGTAATCCAGATCGCCGGGCTGATCGTTTGCCGGCAGCGACCGGGCACGGCCAAGGGCGTCCAGTTCCTGTTGCTGGAGGACGAGGTTGGCTTGGTCAATGTGGTGGTCCAGCCGTGGCTCTACGAGAAGCGGCGGCTGACTGTGCGGGGCGAGCCGTTCCTGGTGATTACGGGCGAGATCCAGCACCAGGGCGGCGCGATCAATGTTGTCGCACGCGACGTCATTCCGCTTGAGCAGGCTCGGAGGCACTACGACGACATCTCATTCGAGACGATTCCGATGCCACCCGCCCGCACCCTCGAAGATCCCGTCGCTCCGAGCGACAACACGAGCTCGATCAGCCCGGCATCGCACAACTACTACTAGATGGCGTGCGTTTTGTCCTGACCGTGCATCAGGCGAAGCGCGTTGAGCGTCACCAGGAGCGAGGCGCCGACGTCAGCCACGACCGCGAGCCACAGGCTGGTGTACCCGCCCACGGTCAAAGCGAGAAAACCGAGCTTCGTGGCGAGGGCGAATGCGATGTTCTGAAGAATGATCGAGCGGGTCGACCGGGCAAGCTTGATCGCGCGGGGCAGGGCAGTCAGATCGTCGCCCATCAGTGCGACGTCGGCTGCCTCGATCGCTGCCGCCGAGCCGCCCGCACCCATCGCGATCCCGACCCGCGCGGCCGCAAGCGCCGGGGCATCGTTGATGCCGTCTCCGACCATCGCAGTCGGGGTCACTCGATCCGCGTCCGCGATCAGACGCGCCTTGTCAGCCGGCAGCAGGTCGGCGCGGACATCGGAGATCCCGGTCTCGGCGCCGATGCGATCGGCAACCGTCGCCACATCGCCGGAAAGCAGCATCGGATGAACGCCAAGCGACTGGATCGAGGCGATCACCGCCGGGCTGATCGGGCGAATCGAGTCGGCCACGGTAATCGCCGCCTCGGCGTGGCCATTGCGCCCCACCAGCACCACGGTCTGGCCACGCTCCCGGCCTTCGTCGACGCGTCTGCCAAGTTCTCCGGGAACGACATCAAACAGTGCTGGCGAGCCGACCTGAACGGAACCGGGACCGACTTGACCGACGATTCCCCGTCCGGCTCGAACCTGGAGATTGGATACTGACGGGAGTGGCACGCCATCAGCCGCGCGGACGATGCCGCGGCCAATCGGATGCGTCGTTCCATGTTCGAGCGCGGCAGCCAGCGCCAGTACCTCGTCGCGATTCAGACCGTTGACCGAATCGACCGCGACTACCTCCGGCCGGCCGTGTGTCAACGTGCCGGTCTTGTCGAATGCGATTTGCTTGATGCCGGCCAACGCTTCCAATGCGCTGCCACCTTTGAACAGCACTCCCATCCGCGACGCTCGACCCAGAGCTGAGACGATCGCAACCGGGGTCGAGATCACCAGCGCGCAGGGACAGGCCACCACCAGCAGAATCAACGCCCGGTAGATCCATTCAGTATCGCCGGAGATAAGCAAGCCTCCGAGCGCGAGCGCGATCGCACCGATTACTACGGCCGGGGTGTAAATCGCCGCGAACCGCTCGACCAGGGCCTGCACCGGCGCCT
>DASQCG010000573.1:0-11550 GCA_035634825.1 Thermomicrobiales bacterium
CGAGTTTGAGCGGTGGGTGAGTGTCTATTCATTGGCCGATCGTCGACGCATCAGTCGATTCGAGACGATCATGGACTTCGGAGGGCAACGACTTGCCCTCATTGGCAGAGACCGGACAATAGTGGTGACAGCGGCGTACACGAGATACGGGGTGGCAGCGTATGACGCTCTCACAGGGGAACGAATCTGGCACCGCAAAGACCTTAAGCGGGCACATTGGCTAGCGCCGTTGGCCGAAGGATCAGCCGTAGCAGTGGGATTCGACAACAAGCCGCTTCACGTGCTCGACGGTCAAACAGGAGAAACGGTCGACCGATGGCGTGGAGTGCGCAAAGTGGTTAGCAGCGCTTTCAGCTCTGAAGTGATTTGCACAACAAACTCGTGCGTGAATCTTGGAATCTTTCCTGGCGAGAACCGCTGGGTAGAGGTACTCGCAGATCGTGCTGTCCTCACGGCTGCGTTCGGGCCGACTGCGGTTGCTCTTCAGCACGTGTGGTTCACGAACAGCCCTGGGGCTGTCCCTGGGGATGACGAGCGACATACTAGGCTTCTCAGTTTCGATCTCGAAGGCAATCCACTTTGGGAGTGGAAGCCAGCTCCGTACTGTCAACTCAACGAGATAGGCTGGTGCGACGAAACACAACACTGGGTTGGACTTGAGTGGTCTTGGCAGCAGAGCGGACCGCTTCGAATTGTCCGGATCGATCCTTCCGGAGGATTGATTGAGCGTGGTCCCGAAGTAGTTGCCCGAGACGTAGCATTCTTGGGTAGGGGCAAGTATCTCGTGACGAATATGGGATCAGTAATCCACGTGCCCGACGGACAGACTTTGTGGACCTTCGAGCCCGAACAACAAGTGTCATAGTCGGAGATTTGTGGTACCCAACTACTTCAAGAGCGGAGTTTTCTCCACGGTTACCGGGTATTGCTGGCCGAACCATTCGATGGCGAGTTTGGTGCCGGGGTCGGCGTGCTTGAGGGGCAGGTAGCCGCAGGCGATGCTTTTGCCTATGGTGTAGCCGAAGTTGGCACTGCTGACGTAGCCGACGACCTGGGTGTCGTGCAGGATCGGCTCCTTGGCGATCACGACCACGCCCGGATCGTCGAAGGTCATCGCGCAGAGCCGCATCTGGGCCGGGCGGTTCTGGAGCGCCTCGTAGCCGGTGTAGTTGGTTCGCTTCTTGCTGACCGCGAAGCCGAGGCCCGCCTCCTCCGGCGTGTGCTCGCTGCGGATGTCAGTGCCGAGTGCGAGGTAGCCCTTCTCGAGCCGCAGCGAGTCCATCGCGGTCAGCCCGCAGATGACCAGACCGTGTTCCCGCCCCGCGTCCCGGACCGCCTCCCAGAGGTGACCGCCGAACTCGGTCGGCGTGTGTAGCTCGAAGCCGTTCTCGCCCACGTATGAGATCCGGATCAGCGAAACCGGCGCACCGGCCACGAAGAGCCGCTTCATCGTGAAGCGCGGGTACTGCTCGAGGCAGAGATCATCATCGACGAGCGACTGGACGATCGCCTCCGCATTCGGCCCCCAGAGACCGAGTGCCGCTGACGCCGACGTTATGTCGTCTACTCTTACCCCCGGCAGGTCCAGCATTTGCCGGGAGATCCAGGCATGATCGCGCGGACCGCTGCCGGAGCCACACATCAGGATGAAATGGTTCTCGCCGCCGCGAACGACGGTCAGGTCGGTCTCAATCCCGCCCTGCTGATTCAGCAGCAGCGCATAACTGACGCCACCGACCGGCTTATTGACGTTGCTGCACGAGACCAGCTCCATCGCCGCCAGCGCGCCGGGACCGTAGACATGTAGCTTGGTGAACGTGCTCATGTCGAAGAGGCCGGCGGTCGTCCGGGTGGCGACGTGCTCGGCCGCGGCGATCGGCGACCAGTGCTTCGTGTTCCAGCCGGATCGCGCCGCACCCTCGGGTACCGGAAGGATCGCATTCGCTTCGAACCAGAGTGGCCGCTCCCAACCGTTCGACTCGGTAAAGACCGCGCCGAGCTCCTTCTGCCGGTCGTAGAACGGGGTCCGGCGCAGGCCACGCGGCGCGGTCACAACGTCGCGCGGGTGGATGATGTCGTAGACCTCGCGGTAGTTCTGCGCTCCGCGAGCGCGGACATAGCTGCGGGCTGAGGCGTGCCGGTCGAAGCGGTTGGCGTCGACCTCGCGCAGGTCCAGTTCGCAGCCGCCTTCGGTCATCAGGTCGACCACCGCCCGGGCCGCGCCAGGCCCATGGGTGACCCAGACCGCTTCACAGAGGTAAAGGCCGGTCACGCCGTGGACCTCGCCGATCAGCGAGTTCGTGTCGGGCGTGAAGGAGAACATGCCGTAGACGCACTGGGTCCGGCCGGCATCACGAATCTCGGGGACCAGCCGTCCCGCCTCCTGCCAGCCAGACGAGAAGACATCCTCATCGAAATCGAGGTCGGCCGGCGCAACCCGGCTGTCGTCGATCTGCTCGGGGTCGACGATCACCGGCTCGTGGCGGTAGGAGCCGACCACGTAGCGGTCGTCCCACTGCATGAAGTACATCGAGTGATCCTGATGGCGCCAGAGTGGCTCCTTCGGCTCGGTCCGGCCCGCGAAGCCAGGCAGCGGTGTGGTCCGGACATAGGGATGGGCGCAGGGTTGGAGTGGAATCGGCACGCCGGCCATCTTGCCGAGAAGCGGACCCCAGATGCCGCCGCAGATCAGGACCTGGTCGGCGGTAATCGTGCCCCGGTCGGTCTGAACCGCCTTGATTGCCAGGTCGTCGATCTCGAAGCCGGTCACCTTCGTGCGACCGATGAAACGCGCGCCCATCGCCCCGGCCCTGGCCGCCTGCCGATCGACGAACGGAACCGCGAGTAAGTCGCCGTCCCGGGCGACATGGATCGCACCAAGGATCGTCGACTCGTCGATCAGGGCGAGGTGCTGTTTGACCTCGCTGGGCGACAGCAGGTTCGCGTCGAGTCCCCAGGAACGGGCATAGCCGTACTTGCGGTGCAGGTCTTGCCAGCGGGCCTCGGTCGTCGCAACCTCGAGGCTGCCGGTCGGCCAGTAGACGGGCGAATCGCCATCCCCGTTCATTTCCAGGAACGTCTCGACCGACCACTGGGCCAGCTTCGAAACGGTGCGGGAGGAGTTGTTCTGGAAGACGCCGCCAGGTGCATGCGAAGTGGAGCCACCGGTGCGGAACATGTCGCCGCGATCGATCACGACGACATCGGAGACGCCCCGCTTCGTCAGTTCGTACGCGGCGGAGACGCCGACGATCCCGGCGCCGATGATCACGACGCGGGCGTGGGTTGGCAGATCAACAACGATGTAGCTCGGCGTGTCCATAGCGGTCCCCGGCGATACGGTGGCGGATTCGTGTGCGCATTCTAGGCGAGTAGGCGGGCAGGCGAGCAGTTGGTTGAGGGTGGAGGGGCGAAAACCCAAAACCTCCTGTATTGATTGAACCGGGCTTGCCGGGCTAAATGTCTGGCGGAATCGGGGACTTCTTCGGCAGTCTTTGAAACAAATGTTTGTATTATCATGCATATCTCTGGGGAGAGTCAGACGGCATTTGAAGGGGCATGGGTTAGCAAAAACCACCGTGCATGCGAACATCACAATCTGGCTAATCACGGAAGTCGCCCGAAAATCCGACAGCATCCAGGCCTTTTTGCAAACATGGCGGCCTGGCGGATACCGCGACTTCTTTCGCTATGCCGCGCCGAAGATCGTCCCGGTTCTCCGCAGTCATGGGCTCGTCTTTTCGTTCGCGATCCGAACCCAGGTTGATCGGTTGACCGTGATCAGCATCTTCACGGATGAGGCTGGCGCCGAGGCAGGCTGGGAAGAGATCACCGGCAACCTCCACGAGGTGATGGAGGGCCAGCTGGAATTCCTCGAACGGGAATCCGGCCCTGTCGAAGACCTGGTTCAGATCGCCTGTGGCCCACCGTGCTGGCCACTGGATGAATAGCGCCGAGATCATTCGGCTCCGTCTGCAACTGCATGGGCTCTCTGTGCCCGGCAACCTGACACCGAACGAGATTGTGCACCACCAGGGCGCGATGCAGTCGCAGGAGTTCGGCCCGGCCAAATGGAGTGTTGGACAGCGGATTTCCGGCGCAACTGAGCCGGCGATCAGCCGGGCGATCGATGCCGGCGAGATCCTGCGCACTCACGTGCTGCGGCCGACCTGGCACTTCGTCGCGCCCGCTGACATCCGCTGGCTGCTCGAGCTGACGGGTCCGCGCGTTCACCAGGGCAATGCCGGCCGGTACCGCGAGTTGGGGCTGGACGCGGAAACCCTCGCCAAATCGGATGCGACGATCGCGGCCGCCGTCGAAGGCGGTCGATTCCGGACGCGCACCGACCTGGCCGCCTACCTGGATTGCGCGGGCATCGCTACCGATGGTCAACGGCTGGCCCACATGGTGATGCACGCTGAGCTTGAGGGGCTCATCTGCAGCGGACAGGTCCGGGGGAAGCAGCAGACCTACGCCCTGCTCAGCGAGCGTGCGCCGCAAGCGAAGTCGCTGCCCCGGGACGAGGCGTTGGCGGAACTGATCCGGTGCTATTTCACGAGTCACGGCCCGGCCACGATCAATGACTTCACGCGCTGGAGCAGCCTGACAGTCGCCGACACGAAGCGCGGGATCGACTCGCTCGGCGGCGAATTGCGGAGTGCGTCGGTCGACGGCCGGACCTACTGGTTCGGCGAGCTCCCGGCTGAGGTTGTGGTCGAGCCCTCGTGCACCGCGCATCTACTCCAGGCGTACGACGAGTACACGAACGGCTACGGCGAGAGCCGTGACCTGTTCAACCCGTATGTCGACCGGATCGCGGAGCGCATCGGTGCAATCCACATGTTCGTGATCGACGGTAAGGTCGCCGGGGCATGGAAGCGCACCACCCGCGCCAGGGAGATCCAGATCGAGGTCCAACCCTTCCGTGAGCTGACTGCTGCCGAGCGCGACGCGGTCCACCGTGCCGCCGAAGCACACGGGCGGTTCGTCGGGCTGACCGCCACGCTCACATTCTTGTGATGTCGGAGCGCTAGCCCTCGGCTTCGATCGTCCAGTACTCGTTGCGGCCGCCGATGATCATGCCGGCCGTGTCCTGCATCGATTCGCCGAACTCGGGCATCTGGAACATGGCCTCCCTGGCCTTTTGCCACTCGCCCAGGTTTTCCGCCTCGACCTCGAAGATCACGGTATCGAACGGGCCGGAGAGATCGCTCAGCACTCGCCACCTGCGGCGCGTGCCGGTCGCCTTCTCCATCATGTCGCCGAAATCCTCGTTTCCCTTGCTCATCGCGGCGGCCAACGCCCCGCCGGAGCCGAATTTTCCGTGAAAGACCGTCCGGACCAGGATCATCGCCTTCCTCCTTGAACGACAGATCTGACGGAGTCGCCCCAACACCATTGGTTGAGAAGGCCGTCGCATTTCAGTCTATGAGGGCACGCAACCGCCGCTAGCAGCGCCGGCAGTCGGAACCATGTTGCAACCGGTATTCGCACTCACAGATGAGGTGTTCTTGTGCTGGCCATCGCCCGCGCTCGAATGTCGCCATCGTCAGTCAAGAGGAGAATTTGGACTTGATCCTCTGGCCAAAGCGTTATTTGACGTGTAGAGTAAGCAAACTGAGCAATTAGCAATCAACGGTAACGCTGGTTGGCCGCGGATACCAGACCCTGCGGTCGCCGGCCGAATCGAGGGGCGTGCGATGCAGGGGTCCGAATCTACTTCGGCGCCCGGTCCCGATCACCGGCGCGGGATCATCATCTTCCTGGCGATAGCGTTTGGGCTCGCCTGGGCAGGATTCATTCCGGAGTTGTTCGGGCGCGGGGGCAGTCCGGCTCTGATGCCATTTGCCCCGGCGATCGCGGCGTTTATCGTCCGAAAATGGGTCACGCGAGAGGGGTTTGCCGATTCTGGATGGCGCCCACGCCCCGGCCGTTGGCGGCTTTACCTGCTGGCGTTCTTGTGGCCAGTTGCCACGACGCTCCTGAGCGTGCTGATCGCGGACGCAGCCGGGGTTGGGCCAGCTGATCTCTCATTTCCGTGGGGTGTGAAAGGTCCCGGCTTTCTGACGCTAATCGGCTGGATGGCCGTATCGGTGGCGATCGCGCCGATCATTTTCGGCGAGGAATTCGGCTGGCGCGGCTATCTGCAGGTCCGACTCCTTGCCGACAACCCGTGGAAGGCCGCTATTGCCACCGGTCTGATCTGGGGTGTATGGCACTACCCGCTGATCCTCTCCGACAGCGAGCAGTACGGCAGCCTCTGGGTCGGATTGCTGGTGTTCCCGATCGCGACCACCAACCTGTCGATTTTCCTCGGGTGGCTGCGGGAGCGAACGGGCGACGTGTGGTCGACGAGCATCGGTCACGGCTCCAATAACGTGACCGAAGACAGTTGGCACCGTCTGGCTTTTACCGGCTCCCGGGACGGTACCCCATCCTCGGGCGCCGATGCCGTGCTCGTCGTGGCAGAGGTAATCGTCCTGACCGGGGTCGTCTTGGCCGATCGCCTGCTGCGCCGCTCGAATCGCGCCAAATTACACCATCAGCCAAACAGGATTCCTACATTGAGGCCGGACTAGTCACGTCCCCTGCTGCGCCGACCCGGCGCTTGACATTCTCTCCACCTTGCCGTACTGTATCGATCAAGTTACTTTATCGATCAAGTGAGTCTGGCGATGGGTGTGAAGACGACTGACAAGGGGAAGGGTGAGCAGGTAACGCTGCAGACGATTGCCGATAAGCTCGGTGTCTCGCGGACGACTGTCTCCAACGCCTTCAGCAAACCGGACCAGCTCACGCCGAAGCTGCGCGGCAAGATCATGAAGGTCGCGGACGAGCTCGGCTATTGCGGGCCTGATCCGGCAGCGCGGACCCTGCGCAAGGGCAAGAGCGGCTCGTACGGCATCCTGCTGACCGAGAGCCTCTCCTACGCGATGACGGACCCGGCCGCGGTAATCCTCCTTCAGGGCATTGCCGAGGTTTTCGATGAGAAGAACGCCGGGCTGCTGGTCTTGCCCTCCCGGGGCGATCGCTCGACCGGAGTCGAAGCCGCCCGAAACGCGGTGGTAGACGGCTTCCTGATCTACTCGATCGCTGAGGATGACCCTCGGTTAGCCGTCGTCCAAGCGCGGAATGTGCCGCGCGTCGTGATCGAGGAGCCGCACCTCCCGGGCGTGGCGAGCGTGTCGCTCAACGACCGCGAGGGCGCCCGCTCGATCGCCGAGCATGTGATCGCGCTCGGCCACCGCAAGCTGGCCGCGTTGACCTTTCCGATGGCCGAGGACGACTGGACCGGCTTCGTCGGTCCTGAGCGGATGGCGGCATCGACCATTCGGGTTTCACGCGAGCGGCTCTCCGGATATGCCGACGCAGCAGCCGCGAACCGGATCGACTGGAACCAGATGCCGGTGTACGAAGTCGTCGTCAACACAATCGACGAGGGTCGACGCGGCGCCGGCATTCTGCTCGATCAGCCGGAGCGGCCGACGGTGATCCTGACCACCGCTGATCAGCTTGCGATCGGCGCGATCCTGGCGGCGCGGGAGCGTGGTTTGCAGGTTCCGCGCGACATTTCGATTGCGGGATTCGACGATATCCCGGCAGCGGCGCTGTCCGATCCGCCGCTGACGACCGTACGGCAGCCGCTGCGCGAGAAGGGCGCTCTGGGCGCGCGGCTGCTGCTCGATGGCTGGGAGGGTGAGCCTCCGAGCCTTGTTTTGCCGACCGAACTGGTGGTGCGGGCCTCGACAGGCCCGGCGCCGACGCAGAGTTGAGACGGGAGAAATTCATGATTGGATACCAGATCATCGCCGATGTGCAGCGAATCGCCCACCTGGAGGCGCAGTCGGCTCTACCCAACGCGCCGGTCATTCCCACCAGGGAGCGCCCATCGCGAGCGCCACGCATTGCGTCGCTTCGATTGCAGCTGACCTTCGCCCTGCGCCGCCTGGCCGACGCCCTCGAGCCAACGGCGATGGAGACGGTCCCGAGCCAGGAGCGTTCGCCCTGCTAATTGTGTCCGAAAAGATCGAATGGACAGGGCCGGCGATTCCACGCCGGCCCTGTTTCTTGGAGGTAGCGCGGGGTTCTCCCTCAAGCAGGCGTGGTGAGCCAGGCGTCGATACGGTCGAGCATGCGTTGCCTGGTCGCGGCGCTGGCGTGGGAGGCGGCAACACTGGTGCGGGCAATTCCGGCCATCTCTTCGTCAGACAACTCGAAAGTGTCGCGTACGACAACATACTCTTCGCCGACTCCGCTTACCGAGAACAGCGGATCGTCAGCGTTGAGCGTGAACGGGATGCCGGCATCGAGAAACTGCCGAATCGGTACCTCGCGCAATTCCCGGTAGAGACCAAGCACGACGTTGGATGTCGGCGCGACGTCACAGACCAGACCGCGCTCCCCCAGCAGCGCGAAGACGGCGGGATCATCGATTGCTCGCACGCCGTGCGACAGCCGATCCGCGTTCAGGACCGAGATCGCTGCCTCGACGGCCGAGGCCGGTCCAAATTCGCCGGCGTGGATGACGACATCGAGACCGGCGTCCCGCGCGATAGCGCAGGCGCGGACCCATCGCTCGTAGCCGAAACCCGGCTCGGTAGCGCACATGTTGAAGGCGACGACACCGCGGTCGGATTGCTCGGCCGCGAACCGCGCGCCGGCTTCGGTCGCCTCGACAGGGAGCGTGAAGATTCCGGCGATCGCAATCCCGACTTCGATTCCGCACCGCGCGCCTGCCTCGAAGAAGGCATCCCGCATCAGGTCGAAGATCTCGGGTTCGCTCATGCCGAAGCGTTCCTCGTAGAACGACGGCAGGATGATCGGTTCCGTGTAGAACGCACCCTGAACAGCATCATCCTCGACGAGCTCGCGGCAGATCCGGGCCAGATCGTCAGGAGTCGCGATGTACGAGGTCATCTCGTCGTAGGCAGCCTGGAACACGGAAAAGTCGCGATACGGATATGAGGTCGGCGGCGCGTACTCCCGACCGGTCCGGGCGGCCAATTCGGCAATGGTCGAGCGCCGCGCACTGCCTTCGATGTGCAGGTGCAGATGGGCCTTGGGCAGGGTACTGAGATCGCGCATGTAGCCTCCGGGAGCGCACGGGTCACGAGATCGGGTTGACCGGGAATGGTACGGGACATGGTGCTGTTCGGCACAACATGATCCGCCGCTCGAGCGTTCGCGTATCTGTCATTGACAGCAACCGTTCGTCTCGTAAAGTTGGCAGGTCGCATTGTTAAGGGCGCACCAGAAGGCACGCCCTTTGGCATGTCTGTTGGACTAACCGCAGGTGAGGGAATGCCGTGAGTATCGACGACAACAAGGCCGTGGTCAGAAAGTTGTTTGCATCGACGGATGCGCATGATTTCGACACAATCGAGAACGACCTGTTCGCACCCGGATACCACCTGCGATTTGACTCGATGCCGCAAATGGACAAAGCCCACGCCGTAGGCTTCTTCCGTGCCTTCGTCTCCGCTTTTTCCGATATCTCGCACACCCTCGAAGATGTCATCGCCGAAGACGATCGGGTTGGGACTCGTCTCGTGGTACGTGGCACCAATACGGCCGAGTTCATGGGCATGCCGGCCACGAACAAATCGATCGCCATCTCGGCGATGAATGTGTTTCGGCTCAAGGACGGCCGCATCGTCGATCAACAGATCAACACGGACGGCGTCGGCATGCTGATGCAGCTCGGGCTGATCCCGGGTCCGGAACAGCAGGAGGCAGTTGTCTGATGGACACGACCGCGATCAAGGCGCTCGACCGCCGCTACTTCGACGATGTCCTGAACGGTTGCAAGCTGGAGGTGATCGACGAGATCTGCGCTGAGAACTACGTCAGCCACATTCCCGGCATGGCGGACATGGGCCGGGAGGGCGACAAGCAGCTGATCGGTTCGATGCACGCGAGCTTCCCGGACCTGCACTTCGAGCTCAGGGATCAGATCGCCGAGGGCGATCGCGTTCTCCACGTACTGATCGGCCGCGGCACGCACCGGGCCGAGTTCATGAACATCCCGGCGACCGGCAAGTCGATCGAGGTCACCGGCATGAACATCAACCGGATCGCGAACGGCAAGATTGCCGAGTCGTGGGGCGTGATCGACCTCCTCGGTCTGCTCCAGCAGCTCGGTGTCGTCCCGGCACCCGGCGGCGAGCCGTCGACGGTCTAGCAAAATGCCCTCAGTGTCGTAGCGCGGCCCGCCCCTGGGCCGCTTCCGAGTCGGGTGGGCCGTTTCAGGTTGCCGCTCCGGCTCCTTCAACCGTGTGCGTCGTCACCGGATTCCGGCCACGGGGGACCGGCGCTACGCCATGGACCTCGATCGTTACTGCGGTACAGTTCGGCCATGGGTTCCGAACCGAAAGGTGAAGAAGTACGGGCGCTACTGGCGCTGGCAAATGTCGAGCGCATCCGTATTCTGGCGCTGATTGCCGACCAGGAGCTGACCACTGCCGGCATCGCGGCTGCCCTCGACCTGCCGCCGGAGGCCGTGACTGCTCATCTGGCGACCCTCGGCAAAGCGGGCCTGATCACGACCAGCAAGGACCGGCACGAGCGGCTGGTGCAATTGCGCGCGGAGCGGCTCGAGGAGATCGAGGCGTCGTGCCGCGGGCAACTCACGACTGACGATGGATCCGCGACGATTCCGCCGGATATCCGCCAGTTCTTCCAGCACGGCCGCCTGACCACGTTCCCCTCGAAGCAGTCCCGCTACCTCGAAGTGCTGGCCGTGATCAGCACCGACTTCGCGCCTGAAACCGATTACCCAGAGGCCGAGGTCAACCAGATCCTGCTCCGCCGTCACGAGGACTTCGCCACACTCCGCCGCGACCTCGTCGACTTCGGCTTCATGACCAGATCCTCAGGCATCTACCGCCGGGTTCGCTGACCACCAACGGGCGAATTGCAATGCGCCCCTACAATTCGGCGTTGGTTCTCTCGGGACGCATAGTGGGTGGACTGGGCATGGCGTTGGACCTTGTATTCGAGCATATCGAGCGGCGACGGGATGCGTTCATCGAGCGGTTGTGCGCCTATTTGCGGATGCCGTCCATCTCGGCGCAAGGGATCGGGATCCGGGAGAACGCCGAGTTCCTGGTCTCTTTCCTGTCCGGGGTGGGACTTCAGGCGCGACTGATCGAGACGCCCGGTTGGCCGCTTGTCTACGCCCGGCGGGATGATGTACCGGGCTGCCCGCGGATCCTGCTTTACGGTCACTACGATGTGCAGCCGCCGGATCCGCTCGACCAGTGGGTGTCGCCACCGTTCCTGCCCGAGATCCGGGACGGCCGGATCTACGCCCGGGGCGCTGGCGACAACAAGGGGCAGCACTTCGCCAACTTGCTGGCGATCGAGTCGCTGCTGGCCGTCAACGGCGCGCTCCCCTGCAATGTGATCGTCCTGCTCGAGGGTGAGGAGGAGGTCGGCTCGCCGAACATCGCCGAGTTCGTGCGCACCCGTCCCGATCTGCTCGATGTCGACCTGGTCGTGACCAGCGACGGGCCGGTCCACGACAGCGGCCGGCAGACGATCGAGTTCGGT
>DASQCG010000574.1:0-6572 GCA_035634825.1 Thermomicrobiales bacterium
CGAGAATGAAGCGCCCACCGGACAGTACCTGCAAGGTTGCCCCCATCTTGGCCAGCAGGGCCGGGTTGCGATACCCCTGTCCAAGGACGAGGTGACCGACCTTGAACTGCGGAAAGCGCGCCGCGAGCCAGGTGAGCCAGGTCCAACCTTCCAGCACCGGCTCGTGACCGAACTGGAAGTGGTCGCTCACCCAGAGCGAGGTGAACTCGGGCGGAAGCCCGGCGATTTGGTCGTCATAGAAGCGAAGCAGGTCGGTACTGCCGTCAGACGGAAATGCCTTGAGCTGAAGGCCAAATTCGAGGGCCATGCGTTGCTCCCTATTTCCCCGGTTGACACCACAATCTAAGCGCTGAATTCAACGACGCGGGAATCGTATCGGCGTTCCATCTACCAATGTTGGGCCAGCAGGTCAATCCAGCTGACGTCCAGTGTCACCCTACTCACCCGACGACGACTCGCTCCCGAACGCACTGGTTCCACCACCAGCCTCGGAGAGGCTTTCCCCGTCAGCCCGGGGTTTCAACCCCGGGACCCAAGCCAAGCTCGTAGCGCTATGTCTTACCCGTATCTCCCCGCAGGCTCGGGCCGGCGACGCCGTAGAGGACCATCTGCACCGCGGTCTTTGCCAGCTCGCGCGGGTCCATCTCCTGCGCCACGAACGGGTACGGGAATTGCCAGGTCCAGGCCAGGATCGTCTGGAAGAAGCTCGAAGCCGCAAAGATCGGATCGAATCCCGCGATCTCACCGTTCGCTGCGGCCTCCTCGAAGACCTGCCGGTAGATCGCGAACAGCCCGCCCAGCTCCGTGTGCATCTCGTGATGCTTGTCCTCGGGAATATGCTCCCGGAAATCCTGCGCCAGCCGCCATGTATTCGAGCGCGCGTTCGAGAAGTGGGCGAGGGCCAACTCTTCCAACCGCTCCGGCAACGAAGTCAGGCCGGCGATGCACTCCGCCATCCGCTCCCGTGAGGCCACCACCTCGGCCATCACGATCGCGGTAAAAAGCTCTTCCTTGTCGGCGAAGTGGTGGTAGATCGTCGCCTTGCGCAGACCCGCCGCCTCGGCGATCTCGCGCATCGAGACATCGAGAAAGCCGCGCTCGATGAAGAGGATGCGGGCCTGCTCAAGGATGCGCTCCCGGCCGGGCCGGGAATCAATCGATCTGTCGGTGGGTGTGGTGCTGGCTGCGTTGGACAGTGCCATTGGAAACTCGCAATTCAGGAGAAGCAATCAGATCGGATGTTCCATAGTATTGGGACAGGATCCCCCGATCCGAACGTTCACACCATGTTCACAGGCCGGGGATTGACATCACCGGAACCGGCCACTAGTATCATCCCTACCGTCCGGTAGGTAGGGTCCCGTAACTGCCTACCGGAATTCTATCACGGCCGGCCTACCGGCTGGTCGGTCAGTCGCTTAGCAAGGAGCTGCGAATGCCACCACTCGTTGTCCTCGCGGACCAGATCGAAAAGTCTTTCGGTACGACCCACGCCCTCCGCGGCGTCAGCATCGCCGTGCCCGAAGGCGAGATCCTCGGCGTGCTCGGCCCCAACGGCGCCGGCAAAACCACGCTCGTCCGCATCCTCTCGACCCTCACCAAACCCGATGCCGGCCGCGCCGAGGTCGCCGGGTTCGATGTCCTCCAGCACCCGCACGAGGTCCGCAGCCGCATCGGCCTGACCGGCCAATACGCCGCCCTCGATGAGCTGCTGACCGGCCGCGAAAACCTCGAGATGATCGGCCGGCTCTACCGCCTCTCGAAGGCCGACGCCAAGCGCCGCACCTCCGAACTGCTCGAGCGCTTCCGCCTCACCGACGCGGCCACCCGCATCGTCAAGACCTACTCCGGCGGCATGCGGCGCCGGCTCGATCTCGCCGCCAGCCTGATCGCCGCCCCGCCCGTCCTCTTCCTCGATGAACCGACCACGGGGCTCGATCCCCGCAGCCGGCTCGAGATGTGGGCGCTGATCGAGGAGCTGGTCGCCGGCGGCACGACGCTCCTGCTGACGACCCAGTACCTCGAGGAGGCCGATCAGCTCGCCGACAACATCGCGGTCATCGATCAGGGGCAGGTTATCGCCCGGGGCACGGCCGCCGAGCTCAAGCGGCAAGTCGGCGGCGAGCGGATCGAGCTAACCCTGCCCGCAGGCAGCGATCTGGCCGCTGCCGCCCGGATCCTGATTGCCCAGGGCGGGCACGAGCCGCAAATCGACCAGGAGCACTGGCAGGTCACGGCGCCGATCGACGCCACGCCCGGCCTGACGACCACTATCGCCGCGGAGCTGCACGCGATCGGCATCCAGCTCGATGCCGCCGCCCTGCTCCGCCCGACTCTTGACGACGTCTTCCTGACGCTCACCGGTCACGTCGCGACCAGTGAGGACGAATCCACTCCGGAGGCTGCATGAGCTCAGTTACTATCGATACACCATCCGTTGTCGCCGCGCGGTCGGCCGCACCGACCCGCTCCGGGTTCGGCTCGTGGTTCACCGACACCGCGGTGCTGGTCAAGCGGAACATCCTGCACATCATCCGCACGCCGGAGCTGCTGCTGGACGTGACAATCCAGCCGATCATGTTCGTGCTGCTCTTCCGGTTCGTCTTCGGCGGCGCTATCGCGATCCAGGGTACGAGTTACGTCAACTTCCTGATGGCCGGCATCTTCGTCCAGACGATCGCCTTCGCCATGCTCTGGTCCGGTGTCCTGCTCGCCAACGATCTCCAAAAGGGGCTGATCGATCGCTTCCGCTCGCTGCCGATGAAGTCGTGGACAGTGCTGGCCGCGCGGACCACGACCGACCTCTTCCGCTCGATGCTGGCGATCACGATCATGATCGCGGTCGGCCTGGCGGTCGGCTTCCGGCCCGATGCGACCCTGGTCGGGTGGGCCGGTGCGATCGGGATCCTGCTCCTCTTCGGCTTCGCGCTGGCCTGGATCGGGATCACACTCGGCATGACCGTGCGCACGCCGGAGGCCGCAACGGGCGCGATCTTCATCTTCGTCTTCCCGCTCACCTTCGCCAGCAGCGCCTTCGTGCCGACCGAGACGATGCCGAGCTGGCTGGCAACCTTCACCGAGCATCAGCCGATCACACTCGTGATCAACACGGTCCGCGCCTGGATGCTGGGCCGACCCGCCGGCGGCGATGCCTGGGCCGCGCTGTTCTGGTCAGTCGGCATCCTAGTCGTCTTCTTCCCGCTCGCCCTGATCATGTACCGCAAGCGCACGACGGACTGAGGCGGGTTAAGAGTTAAGAGTTAAGGGTTAAGGGATTACGGAAATCCCGAAACCTGCCTCAGATAGGATGCAACGGGCCGGGTGGAATCACCCGGCCCGTTGCAGCTGTAGGGGTTTGCCATGGCAAACCCGCCCGTCCGAAAAACCGACTGCCTGATTCCGGCATGCTGCGCTCGATTCCCACGCCGACACCGACGTTCAGTAGGGGCAGATGGCAATCTGCCCGCGCGTCCCGAATGCCGGTCTCCTGATGCATCGTGTGGTGACCGAGCGGTGCCGGATGACGGGCCGGTGGGCGAGCGGCGGGCAGATCGCCATCTGCCCCTACGGGCGGACCGCGATCATCCGCCGAACCCACGGACAGGACGCGGGTTTGCCACGGCCAATCCCTACATGAGGGTCGATGTTCCGTTCCCTTAGCCCTCCACCCTTAACCGCCCTCAGCTCATCGCATCCCGCAACCCATCGCCGGCCAGGTTGAAGCCGATCACCGTCAGCGCGATCGCCACGCCCGGGAAGATGCCGATGTACGGCGCGTCGAGGATGTACTTCTGGGCGTCGCTCAGCATCCGGCCCCACTCCGGCGTCGGCTGTTGCGCCCCGATCCCGAGGTAGCCCAGCGCCGAGACCAGCAGGATCGCGTTGCCGACGCCGATCGTTGCCTGCACGATCAGCGGGGTCAGGATGTTTGGCAGGATGTGCCGGACCATAATCCGCGTCCGGCTCGCCCCGAGCGCATTCGCAGCCTCCACGAACTCCCGCCGCTTGACCGTCAGCGCCGATCCGCGCGCCAATCGGGCATAGTTCGGCAACCCGACCAGTCCGGCCGCGATCATCGCCGAGCGCAACCCCGGACCCAGCCGCGCCGCGATCGTGATCGCCAGCAAGATCGCCGGCAACGCCAGCATCAGGTCCATCAGGGCCATGATCGCCAGCCCGATCCGCCCCTCCAGGTAGCCGGCGATCAACCCGAGCAGTGTCCCGCCGAACAGCCCGACCGCCACCGCCGCCAGGGCTGAGGCAATCGAGATCCGCGCGCCGTTGACCACCCGCGAGAAGATGTCCCGCCCCACCTCATCGGTGCCGAACCAGTGATCAATACTCGGGCGCTGAAACCGCTCCACCACGTTCTGCTGGCGCGGAGGATCGACCAGTGACGGCCCAATCACCGCCGCAATTCCAAGCACCAGCAAGATCGCCAACCCGATCACCGCCAGCCGGTTCCGCTTGAACCGATCCCAGAACGACGGACCGCGCCGCACCTCCGGCATCGCAATCGCCCCGCCCGGAGCCGCAACCGCCTGCACTCCCGACCCCGCCGTCATGACCGCGGCCCCACTCTTTGCCGCGCACGGCAGATGGGCCGGAAGTGAGGACCGGCGAACGACTTCTCCCCTCTCCCATTGATGGGAGAGGGGCCGGGGGTGAGGGCCGCTGATCCGCACATGTTGCTCTCGAAGCCGAAGCGCCCAGGGGAGGTGCATGCCTGGTATCGCGAAACATCCTGCCCGGCAACGGCCCTCACCCCGCCCTCTCCCGTGAACGGGAGAGGAAGAAGTCGTCGGCTCACCCAAGCGCTTCCGTAATTTCCGTATCTCGACCGTATCCTGCTCATCACCCGTACCGGATCCGCGGGTCGATGAACGCGTAGAACAGGTCCACGACCAGGTTGATCGTCACGAAAACCGCCCCGAGCAGCAGCACCACCCCCTGCGTCACCTGGTAATCCCGCGCCGCGATCGCGTCGGCCGTCAGCTTCCCGACACCCGGCCACGCAAAGACGGTCTCGGTCACGACGGCCCCACCGAGCAGACCACCCAATTCCAGCCCGACCACCGTCACGATCGGGATCAGCGCGTTCCGGAAGGCGTGACTGCGCACCACCCGCTGCTCGGTCAGCCCCTTCGCCCGCGCCGTGCGGATATAGTCCTGCTCCAGCGCCTCGATCAGCGACGCCCGCGTCATCCGCGCGATGATCGCCGCCGGCCACCCGGCTAACGTCAGCGCGGGCAGGATGACGTGCCTGACCGCATCCTTGAAGATCACCCAGTCACCGTGGACCAGCGACGACAGGATCAGGAAGTGCGCGTTCGGGTCGGCGCCGAGGCGAGGATTGACCCGGCCCGAGATCGGCAGCCATTGCAACCAGACGCCAAAGATGATGATCAGGATCATGCCGAGCCAGAATGTCGGGATCGATACCCCGATCAAGGCGCCGAGCGTGCTCGTGAAGTCGAAGACCGACCCCCGTTTTGTCGCCGCCAGCACGCCCGCCGCGAACCCGATCGTTGAACCGATCAGCAGCGCGACCACTGCCAGCTCGATCGTGGCCGGGAAACGGGAGAGGACCTCGTCGGCCACCGGCGCGTTCGACCGGTATGACCGCCCGAGATCGCCGTGAATCGCGCCAGACAGGAAATCGAGGTACTGCACCGCCAGCGGCCGATCGAGCCCCATCTCGTGCCGCAGGGCCGCGACCGCCTCGGGGTCGCCGCGCGCGCCGAGCTTGACCTCTGCCGGGTCGCCGCCGGCCGAGTGCAGCATCAGGAAGACGATCAGCGAGATGCCGATCAGAATCGGGATAGAGAGCAGAATCCGCCGCAGGATGTAGCGACCCATACGAGCTCCCGCCCGGGAATGAATGCCCAGGCTGAATATCGGATGTCCCTCCGGGACGTTCAATGAGTCGGCTTCAGCCGACGTCCGTACTTCAGACCCGGAATTCATTCCGGGGCGCTGCCAGGGCGTGTTCCCTGTCTACACCTTGAAATACATCACGGGGACATCGTCAGCTCGAACTCGAACGGGAGCTGATCGACCAGATCGAAGCCGGTCCCGGTCACGACGCCCATCCGCTCCAGCTGAAACGCGCCGACGCCGTACACGTAATACGGCATCTCGATCGCCAGCACCATGTTCGGGACAACAGGCCGCGCCTCGCCCGGCGCGATGAAGGGCGGCTCCTCGAATCGCTGGGTCAGACCCAGGCTGTGGCCGAGGTGGCCGCGGCTGTAGTTCGTGAACCCCGCCCGATGCATCGCTCTGGATCCGATCGCGTAGAGCTCGGCGAAGGTCACACCCGGTCGGACCGCATCCTCCAGCACCGCCAGCGCATCCCGCAATGCCCCGTAAATCGCCCGCTGATCGCCCGTCGGTCCGATCGCGTATGTCCGTCCGACATCGCTGTGGTACCCGGCGATATCGACCTGCATGTCGAACTTGAGCGTCTGCCCAGGCACAACCGCATGGGGAGAATCAGCGCCGATCCCGATATTCGCCATCCCCTCGGCTTGCCGGAAGGCGGCGAACCGCGCATCGGCGATCACCCGCTC
>DASQCG010000575.1:0-9011 GCA_035634825.1 Thermomicrobiales bacterium
GCCGCTCCGCCGCATCCAGAAGCCGCAGCATGACCTCCAGCTGATCGTTGGCGTAAGGAATTCCGCCCCGCACGCCCTCGAGAAAGCGGCGGACCACCCAATCATTCTTCCAGACGTCATTTGCGCTCGACTGCATCGCACCTTTCCATCACGTACGGGCAAGCTTACCGAGCCGCGAGGAGTGCCGCCATCCCAAAGGCCACGATGATGGCGCTCGAACCGAGATTGATCAGCCGAATCGCGTCCGGAGAAAGCCGATGGCGGATGCGTGACACAAGCAAGGTGAGGAAGAGCCACCACGCGGCGGAACCGATCGCAACTCCGACGACGAGCGCCAGCGCGGTCGCGACATCCGCCCCGCCGCTGCTAATGCCGACGCCGGCAAACATGCCGATGAACGCGATGATCGTCATCGGATTCGTCAGTGTCAGACCGACGGTCTGCGCATACGACCCAGCAGGGGTCAATGCCCGACCGGCCGCGGCCGCCTCAACCGATCCGGCCGACCAGCCTTGCAATATCCCGCGCAAGCCGATCGCCAATAGCATCACGCCGCCGACAAGTCGAATCGCATCGCCATGCTCAGTCAGCACCGACATGATTGCGGTCAGACCGAATGCCGCGACCATCCCATACGTTGCGTCGGCCGTCGCCGCACCCAGGCCGGTCGCAAATCCCATCCTGAAGCCGTCGCCGATAGTGCGGCGAATCGTGAGAACCCCGATCGGCCCGACCGGTGCCGCAATCGACAATCCGAGGAGCACGCCCTTCGGCAAGACAACCCAGTCCATCTGTTTTCCTGCTGATGAATCCCGTTACCGGCGATAGAAGTCGATCAGCCACCGTTGAACATTGAATTCCCCGGTGGCGTCGGGTTGCTCGCAGACACGCTGGTACGTGCCGTCGGCGTTGAGGACGCGGGAGTTGGCGGTGTCGCGCAAATAGGCGGGCAGGATCTCATCCCGAATCCGGGATTTGTGCGCCGGATCGTTGATTGGAAAAAGCACTTCGACGCGCCGGTCCAGGTTACGTTCCATCATGTCCGCGCTGCCAAGGTAGATCTGATCATCACCGCCGTTCCGGAAATAATAGATCCGGCTGTGCTCGAGGAAGCGACCAACGAGACTGCGAACGCGGATGTTTTCACTCCAGCCCGGCACGCCCGGCCGCAGGCAGCAGATGCCGCGCACGATCAAATCGATCTCGACGCCGGCGATCGACGCGGCGTAGAGCGCGCGGATGACCTCACGATCGACCAGGGAGTTCATCTTGAAGATGAGCCGGCCGCGGCCCTGCTCCATGTGCTGCGCAATCTCGCGCTCGATCCGCGAGATGATCTGATCCCGCATGTTCGGCGGCGCGACGATCAGCGTCCGGTACGTGTCCTGGCGGGAGAAACCGGTCAACGCGTTGAATAGCTCAGAGACATCGGCCGCGATAGCTTCGTTCGCCGTGATGATGCCGATATCCTCGTAGGTCCTGGCCGTGGCCGCGTTGTAATTGCCGGTTGAGAGGTGGACGTAGCGGCGGAGGCCATCTGACTCCCGGCGCACGACCAGAAGTGCCTTGCAGTGCGTTTTCAGGCCAGCCAAGCCGTAATTGACGTGGACACCGGCCGTCTCCAGCTCGTGTGCCAGCGCGATGTTGTTCTCCTCGTCGAAACGCGCCTTGACCTCCATCAACACGGCAACCTGCGTGTCGTCATCCCGCGCCTCCATCAGCAGCGGGATAATTGGCGAGTTTTTGCCGAGGCGATAGAGCGTCTGCTTGATGGCGACCACATTCGGGTCGCGCGCGGCGGTGCCAAGGAAATGCGTAATCGTGGTGAACGACTGGTAGGGCCGCTGCATCATCACGTCCTGGTGGCGAATTGCCGCAAAGACGTCAGCTTCGTCCCATTCAATTGGCTCCGTCGCGCGGCCGTCCTGGACAGTGACCGATGCGGGCACGAGCGGTGGATCGAGCAGATCCGGCCGCTTCAGCGACAAAAGGCAAAAAAGACCGTCAAGCGCAAGCGCTCCGTCGACCACGTAGAGGTCGCGCTCCGTCCCGTGCATTTGATTGACCAGCCAGTTGCGGACGGATACCGGCATCGACGCGTCGACGACGATTTGCGTCACCACTCCGAAGGTGCGCTGTGAGAGCTGGCGTTCGACCAGGTGTAAGAGATCCAGGGCGTCGTCGTCCGTATCATCGAACTCGATGTCGGAATCGCGATTGACCTGGAATGGATAGACGGCCAGAACCTCGTTGCCCGGGAAAAGTCGGACGATCTCGGCGGCAACCAGCTCTTCCAGCCAGATGAAGCGGCCACCGGCGCCTTCGTCCTCCGCAGACGGGACGCGCACGAGCCGATCAAGCACGGCCGGGATCTTGACGCGGGCGTAGCGGGCATCCGGCTCGTCACCCTTCAAGTGCACAAGCAGGTTCAGGCTCTGATTCGATACATGCGGAAATCGACGCCCCCGATCGATTGCTTGCGGCGTCAGGATCGGGAAGAGATCACGCTCGAAGAGCGAGCTCAGTACCGCCCGATCGTCCGCGTCCAACGCGTCGACCGCCTGCACATCGATGCCGTTCGTGCGGAGCTCTGGCAGGATCGACCGGTTCAGGACATCCTGTTGCCGCTCGAGGAGCCGCTGCGTCATTTCACGAAGCCGGGGCGCGAGGGCTTGCGGCGGCAAACCATCCGGGCCGGGCTCGATTATGCCCGCCGTCAGCTTGCGCTTGAGATTGGCCACCCGGATCATGAAGAATTCGTCGAGATTCGACGAGAAAATAGCAAGGAACTTGACCCGCTCAAGGAGCGGATTTGTCGGATCCTCGGCTTCCTCCAGCACGCGCTCATTGAACGCGAGCCAGCTCAACTCCCGATTCAGGTAGAGCTCGGGTGGAACCCGGAAAAGCGGTTCATCAGCAATCTCAACGCGCTGCTCGATCGTCTCGGCCATCTGCGGGCGGACTCCAGACTGGATGCCAGGTCCTGCCTGGCTCGCGGTACTTGCTTCGATCATACACGTGCGGTCATCGAATGGAACCAGTCCAAAATCCCCTGTCGACAGGTTCGCTTCGCCTTCGGTATGCTGACTCCACATCCTCGATTCTTCGAACAGGACCAAACCGGGCGTACCGCGATGCCACTCCTGCTCCACGACTACTGGAAATCCACGGGGGCGTCTCCGCCGGACTCAAGCGGAAGGTCACGTCATTCCACTTGTCTCGTTCACGAGAAAGGCCGTTCACATGCCTGAAGGTAACGGATTCCTGGCGCCCGGCTACGATGTCGAGAAGGTCCGGGACGCCATCAAGGACAATGTCTGGCTCCACTACACGAACATGAAGGCGGTACGTGAGTCGCCCGACAAGCCGCTCGTCCTCGTCAAGGGCGAAGGCAGCACCGTCTGGGATTCCGACGGCAATGCGTACCTCGACTGCCTGGCCGGTATCTACTCGGTCAACGCCGGATACGGCCGGCGCGAGATCGCCGAGGCCATGATGACCCAGCTCGAGCAGATTCCCTTCATCAACCCATTCGGCTTCACCAGCGTACCGACGGCAGTCTTCGCAGATCGGCTGGCCGACCTGGTTCCGCTCGGCGGCGACGCCCGTATCTTCTTCACCTCCGGTGGCGGCGAAGCGGTTGAAACGGCACTCAAGATCGCGAAGAAGTACCAAACGGTCAAGGGCTTCTCGCACCGGTACAAGACGATCTCTCGCCGCACGGCTTGGCACGGCACGACCTTTGGCGCACTTTCGGTCAACGGCCTGACGGATGCCCGCAATGGCTTTGGTCCGCTCATGCCCGGCGCCCGCCACGCGTCGATGTCGCACCGGTACCGCTGCCCGTATTGCCAGAACGATTCAGCCTGCAATCTGACCTGCTACGACGAGGTCGAGCGGTTGGTCGAGTTTGAGGGACCGGAAACGGTCGCGTGCATCATCATGGAACCGGTCCAGAACGCCGGCGGCTGCATCCCGCCAGGTTCGCAGGACTACTTCAAGAAGATTCGCAAGCTCTGCGACGAAACCGGAATCCTGATGATCATGGATGAGGTCATCTGCGGATTCGGACGTCTCGGCGAGCTGTTCGCATCGACCTACTACGGCGTTGTGCCGGACATCATCACGACGGCCAAAGGCATCACCTCGTCCTACGCGCCGCTCGGCGCCGCGATGGCCCGCAAGGAGGTCGCGAACACCATCGACGAAGGCAGCGTCCTCAATCACGGCATCACCTTCGGTGGTCATGCGGTTTCCTGTGCGGCCGGAATCGCGAACCTCGACATCATGCTGAGGGAGGATCTACCTGGCAAGGCAAAGGAAACCGGCCAGTACCTGCGCACGCAGCTGGAGGAGCGGCTCGGCAATCATCCCAACGTCGGCGACATCCGCGGCGCCGGACTGTTCCTCGGCGTCGAGATGGTCAAGGACCGCGCGACGAAGGAGACGCTGCCTTACGATGCCGACCTACTGAGCGGCATGACCGACGAGATGCGAAGACGTGGGTTGATCATCCGCAACGACAGCCGCGGCGATCCGACGACGCAGCTCTGCCCGCCGCTCGTGATCACGCACGAGGAGTGCGATACGGTCGTCGACGTCCTCGAAGCCTGTTTCAACCAACTCGGGCAGGCGCTCGGCACCGTTGGCACGACGTTTGCCGCGAGCTGACCAGATTGCCCAAACCAGTTCAGGCGGGGCGCCTTGAACGCATCCCGAACGAAGCATTGATAACAAAACGACCCGGGAGCCGATTGGCTCCCGGGTCGTTTCATTTCAGATTTACTCTGAGCGGTCGCTAGTCGAGATCGGCTCGCCGATCAGCGGCGGTTCCGCGACAGGCGGTGGGACCATGATCTCGGCTTCGCGCGGGCTGAGCTGCGGTCGTGGCCCGAGGATCTCGGTCACTTCCACGGCGTCCAGCGTCTCCTTCTCAAGGAGCGCGGCCACCAGCTTCTCGAGCTTCGGCTTGTTCGCTCCGATCAGCGTCTGCGCCGTCTCGAGCGCCTGCTCGATGATCTGGCGGACAGCGGTATCGACGCGCTCCGACGTGGCGTCGGAGAAGGCCTTGTCCTGCACGATCTCGCGACCCAGGAAGACATGCTCCTCGCCGGTACCGAGATAAACCGGACCGACTGCTTCGCTCATGCCCCAGAGGCCGACCATCCGCCGTGCGAGCTGAGTCGCCTGCTTCAGATCGCTCTCCGCACCAGTCGTGACCTCGTCGAAGGTCGCAATCTCTGCCGCGCGGCCTCCCAGAGCGACGGATAGCCGTCCCTCGAGGTAAAGGCGGGAGACGTTGTAGCGGTCCTCCTCCGGGGTTTGGATCGCGACGCCCAGCGCGCGACCGCGCGGCACGATCGTCACCTTGCGAAGTGGGTCGGCGCCCGGTGTCAGGTGCGCAACCAGGGCATGACCGCCCTCGTGATACGCGACGACCTTGCGCTCCTCCGGGCTCATCAGATTCGCCCGGGTCGTGCCGAGCAGGATCTTGTCGAGCGCCTCGTCGAAGTCGGAGTTGAGGATCTCCTTGCGGTTCTTGCGTGCCGCCATCAGCGCGGCCTCGTTGACCAGGTTCGAGAGATCCGCACCCGAGAAGCCGGTCGTCGCCCGGGCGATACCCGGCAGGTCGACTTCCTTGGCCACGGGGATGCCCCGGGTATGGATGGCGAGAATCGCCTCGCGACCCTTGCGGTCGGGCAGACCGACTACCACCTGCCGGTCGAATCGACCGGGGCGCAGGAGGGCGGGATCGAGCACGTCTGGCCGGTTCGTGGCGGCCATCACGATCACTTCCTGATCAGTGTCGAAGCCATCCATCTCGACCAGCAACTGGTTCAGGGTCTGCTCGCGCTCGTCGTTCGAGCCGCCCAGTCCGGCAAACCGCTGGCGACCAACCGCATCGAGCTCGTCGATGAAGATGATGGAGGGATGCATCGTCTTGGCGCGGTCGAACAGGTCGCGGACGCGACTCGCGCCGACACCGACGAACATCTCGACGAATTCCGAGGCGGAGATGCTGAAGAACGGCACGCCTGCCTCACCGGCGACGGCCCGAGCGGTCAGCGTCTTACCGGTACCGGGAGGTCCCACCAGAAGCACGCCGCGGGGGAGCCGGGCGCCAAGCTGGTGGTACTTGGCCGGGTTGCGCAGGAAGTCGACGACCTCGGTCAGCTCCTTCTTTGCCTCCTCTTCGCCGGCAACGTCGGCAAACGTCACCTGTGGTCGTTCCGGATCATTGAGGCGCGCGCGGCTGCGACCGAAGCCGAAGACGTTCTGCTGGCCGCGTGTCATCTGGCGGCTCATGAAGACGATCAGCGCGATGATGAAGATGATCGGCAGGAAGTTGATCAGCAGGCTGGTCAGGATCGAACCGTTCTCATCCTTGCCTTCGTAGGTCACGTTCTGCTGCTCGAGCAGCGTGATCAACTCCTGGTTGTCCTGCCGGATGAGCGGCGGAATCTTCGCCTTCAGCTTCGACGTTTGTGAGTAGTCGGACGCGTTTGCGGCGTTATCCGCGACGAAAACTTCGTCGTTCTTGTTCCAGCGGACCGGCGACTTGAGATCGAGCTCAAGGTTGCTGGTTCCGATCACCGCCTTTGCGGTATTGCCGGCGTTGATCTGCTCTATCGCGGCCGAATACGGCACGGTGACGCGGTTCTGATCCGGGCTCGGGCTCATGAACTGGTACGCATACCAGACCGCGATACAGACGAGCAGCAGACCGACAAACCAGGTCGGAATGCGCGGCCGCCGAGGACTGGCACCCTTCTCGTTCTTGTCATTCTTGTCTCCGCCACCGCCCGAGAACGGGTTGCGCGGGAGACGGTTTTTATTAGGGTCCTGCATCAAGTGTCCTTACGGTCGAGAATGGAGACCGTTTCCAAGAGTTCGGCCCAGTGGGACGGGCCGGGGCGTTCGTTGCTTAACGGTGGATCCGTGAGGAGTCGACCGTTTCGACTAGCGAGCAATATGTTGACCTAATCCTACCGCCGAATACCGGCGGATTTCCATTATCGCCGGTCCTGCAATGCCCGGTCTAATACCCCTTCAGGACTCCGTGATTCGCCACCAGGCAGGCACGCCATATGGGTCGGGCTCGCCATGGGCGTACCCTGCCCACTCTACGTTCGCTGATCGACGGAGGATACCGGGGATCACCTGGCCATGAATCACCATTCGGCTCATGTGCTCATCTGGCTCGCCCCAGCGCTGGATCGCTTCTTCATAGAGGGCGTCACCTTCGGGGATCGACCGCATGAACTCGATGAACATCGGCGTTGTGAACTCACCGGGCTCGAGCTGCGTCAGCAGCTCCTGGATGAACGGTGCGAGGAAATCCATCAGCTCATCAACGCGGTCAGGCTGGATGATGTCGCCATGGGCCAAAGGGTCGCGCATGTCGCTGATCCGAACTCCAGTCACAGGTGCGAGAACAGTGCCGCATACTTCCCCCGCGGAACCACGGCATTGCTTTTGGGAGCGTATCAGGAATGACGACTTCGACGAACGGCCACGGCGTGAATGAAGCAGGACGCGATCTTCCGAAGACCGCCGATGTCGTCGTGATCGGCGCCGGGGTCAATGGTCTGGCCACTGCGTATGAGCTGGCCCGGCGTGGTGCCGGCAAGGTCGTCGTTCTTGAGCGCCGGCACGTCGGCGCCGGCGCGACCGGCAAGTCGGGCGCATTGATCCGCCAGCATTACACGAATGTCCCCGAAGGATTGCTGACCCTGCACAGTCTCGAAACGTTCCAGAACTGGGGCGATGTGGTTGGGCATGGGGACCCTGGATTTGTCCAGCCTGGGTTCCTGCGCGTCGTCGCGCCGGAGGATGAGGCGAAGATCCGGGCGAATGTGGAAAACCTGCGCGCGGCCGGCATCAACACCTCCATCGTGACGCCGGATGAGATCGCCGAGATCGAGCCGCTGCTCTTCACCGGTGATATCTCGGTGGCCGCGTTCGAGCCGGATGCGGGGTACGCCGACCCAAACGCGACCGCCTACGGATTTGCCGAGGCGGCAATCGCGAATGGTGCAACGCTGGTTCTCGACTGCGAAGCCACGCGCATTGACGTACGGGGCGACCATGTAGTGGCCGTGGAGACGAATCGCGGTCGGATCGAAACCCGGCAGGTGCTGGTCGCCGCCGGACCATGGGCCGATCGGCTGCTCGATCCACTCGGCTACGCGATCGGTCTGACGCCGTACAAGTCGCAGGTTGTCATCTTCCGCTGGCCGATGACGATGGATCCGGGTCGGAAACACCGGATTGTGATCGACACGATTTACGAGTCGTGGCTACGGCCCGAAGGCGATGCCGGTACGTTGATCGGCATCGAGTTCCCGGACCGCAAGGGCGATCCAGATACCTTCCCGCAATTCCCTCCGATCGACTACATCGATCAGACTCGCGCCGCCCTGGCCGCCCGCTTCCCGGTTTTCGCCAACTCGACGATGCGCGGCGGCTGGACCGGGATGTACATGATGAGCCCGGATCAGCATCCCATCATCGGCAAGCTGGACCAGGCCGAAGGGCTCTACGTCATGACCGGCGATAGCGGCTCCTGCTTCAAGACCGCACCGGCGACGGGCGTCTGCCTGGCTGAGTTGATATTGGACGGGGAGGCGAAGCTGGTCGATCTCACGCCGTTCCGCCCGAGTCGATTTGCCGAAGGCAAGCCATGGGTGGACGAGCATCGATACGGGCATGTCGGCGAAACGCTCAGCATCTCTCGATGAGCGGGTTCCATACGCTCTACCTGCTGCATTGCGGCATTCTGATCGAACCAGACGGCAGTGGCGGAACCTACCCGATTCAGGTGCCGTGCTACCTGATCGTCGCGGCCAGCGGTAAGCGGTACCTGGTCGACACCGGCAATCCGGCCGCGCTGATCGGCGCCGATGATTGCCAACCCTGGTATCCAGCCAATTGCGAGATCACGCAAGCGGACGACCCAATTGCCCGGCTGGCAGCACTTGGGATCGCGCCGGGCGATATCGACGCTATCA